>JACMMQ010000171.1 GCA_014378955.1 Clostridia bacterium | reverse complement strand
GAAAAAAAGGGGGCAAAAAACTTTAGTAGGGGATTTACTTAATAAAGTTTTACTCAATTTTTTTCAAAAAATTGCCAGGTTCAAAGGGTGGAACCCTTTGTTGTTGTCCGAAGACGGCGAAATCCAAACACTTAATACTAATCTTAGATTAAAACATAACCAGCGGAGGGAGGCAAAACGCGAGTAAGCGTTTTGAAACACTGACCGACAGATGGTTATGATTTTAATCAAGATTAGTATAAAGAGTATTTTTCTTTGTTACTTTCTTTTTGCGATAGAAAAAGAAAGTAAGGTTTTCACCACAGTGCCAAAAGCTGACAATTTATTATACAACAAAAAAGAACAAAGGAAAACCCTTGTTCTTAAAAAATTATGTTTTTTCTATACGCTGATATGCTGCAATCACGCTATCAAATTCCGCTTCATCGGTAATTTCTCCGTACGTGGTGTCTGAAATGCCAGGATAATAGTACAGCACCAGCTTTTCATCGCTTTGCGTGCCTTGCAAAAAGATATACCGTTTGTCCTTTTTGATGTCTTGCATCGTTGCGAGCACTTCGTAATCTTCTACTCGCTGTGTGCTATTGTTTTCAAGTGGTATGATCGCTTCGTCATGGCACACGGCACACAGCTGTGTGCGGTCACACGTCACCACGGATGCACCAGCTTTACAGCCTAAGCAGCTATCAAATTCGCATTCCTTTGGACATTTCAAGCATTGGCAGGTGTAGCATTTTACCAATTGCTTGAACGCATCCTCGTGATCACGCTTGTAGTCCTCCAAAAGTCCTATGTGCTTATCGTCCTTCAGAAATCCTAGCATACCCTCTTTGCCCGTGTCATTTTTCACGTTGTCCAAAAGCATCATATAGCGTGATAAAATGGGTAGGGCTGTGGTATACTTGCGTTGCTGAAGCACAGCTTGTGGTAGAAATGGCTCAAGCTCACTTTTGGCATACATGATGTCCGAAAAAATATCGCCGTATCGTGTCTTTTCACTTGCTATAAATTGATCAATTTTTCGCATAAGACATCCCCTTACTATTGCTTGTATTTCTTAAGCTCTTCGTCCAAATCTGTTTCTTCAAGCTTTTTGAATTCGTCCTCTAAGGAGCTATCTGGGCGTAATTCGCCTAAGCCTTCTGCCATGGCTTCTTTTTTCTGGATTTTACGTTCAATATCATCCAAATTTATTTTGTTGGTCTTTGTTTCAACATTTGCCAAGATTTCATTGACCTTTTGGCTTGCTTCAGCGTTGTTAAAGCGTGCAACCGCTTCGTCACGATACGCTCGTGTCTTTTCGATTTCTTCTTCTAGGTCACGTAAGCTTTCCTTAATGGCATCTGCCTTTTGTCTAGCGGTTTGATAGGAGGCTGTTAATGAAGCCAATTGCTTATCCGCTTCAAGCTTTTTCGCCAATGCCTTTTTCGCCAGCTCTTCATTGCCCTTGGAAAGTGCCAGCTTCACCTTTTCGTCATAATCTGCCGACTCTTGCTTTGCTTCTTCCATCTTTTTTTCCGTTTCATGCACGTTGCCTATGATTTGTGCGGATGAGATTTTTGCCGTATTCAAGCTCGTTTCCATGTCACGCACCTTTTGATCCAAAAGCTCCATCGGATTTTCCATTGCGTCTAAGGTGGTGTTCACCTTACCCTTTACCATGTTTGAAATTCTATCTAATATACCCATTCTTTTACCCTCCATTTTTTGTTTTTATTGTTTGATATGATGAACGCAGTCGCACAATGTAAATACTCCACCCGACTGTGCGTGCGAATTAATTGCAGGCTCAGCCTGCTTGCTACCTTCTTGCTTTATACCTTCTGTACAGCCAGAATATGCCAAAACCAATTGCAACTAATAGTATGAGTTGAAACAAGCCCCCAAATGGGCTATATCCGCCATACATGCCACCCCCAAAGCCAAACGGCATCGGGATAAACATTGGAAACCACGAGCTCCTTGAACCGTTTTGTTGATTGTTATAATTTGTGCCGTTGGTAGTACCATTAGTGCCGTTGCTACTGCCTGCAGGTGGGTTCACCTTACTGTCTGGCGCTTGCTGCTTCGGCGTGGTGTACTGCCCTGATTTGAAGTCGCTTGTACCGCCTGACTTTGGCGCACTCGATTTTGGCGTGCTTGATTTAAAACCCCCACTTTTAAAGCCTCCGCTTGAACTCTTTGCAGCATATGCAACTGTGTTGTGTGTGATGTTTGGTATGCTCTGGCTTAAGTCAACCACTGCATCTGCTGTCAGCATGATAATACTTATGAACAAAACGCTTATCATTTTTTTAAAATGCAAATTGCTCACCTCTCTTCCCTTTTATAATTATTTGCATGACACAAGTACAATTGACTTAAGTGATTAACATGAACTTATTATACAGTATTAAATACTATATTGCAAATGTGTTTGTTCCTCTCATTCGTCAAAATACACTTTTCCTGTCACATTATTCATTGATTGCTTTAAATATCTCCTTCATACGCAATATTTCTCTCATTTTCGCCGTTTTAGGCAGTTTGTTGTAGCTTGTAATACGGTAATCATTACTATATAATACCGTGTATAGCCTAGATAATTTATTACCACTTTCTATTATACAGGAGGAAACGCAAATGGACAAGCAATTTTTAGATGAACAATCGCTCAAGGAGCAAACCGCACATATTATCGCTAACAATATACTGTATTACGAACAACTGCCACAATATGATTTATTTTTATCGCAAGTGGTGGATTTTTTGAACGCACACTTTCCCGAGGTGGGCTATACGCAAAATATCGTCCAGAATTACATCAAAAACGAAGTGATCTCCGCACCACAAAACGGCAAAAAGCGTGGCTATACCAAGCAACACCTCATCCAACTGGCTTTGGTGAGCTATATGCGCCCCCTCCTAACCGCTGACGAAATAAAAATGGTGTTTGCGCTTGCCTTTAACGAAATCAACAACCCCGAGGACGATTTGCTATCCTGGGAAATTGCGTATAAGTTTTTTTCAGACACACAAAAGGACAGCCTAAACAACCCCTTTTCCGCACACATACTAGAGGAAAAAAAGCTCAAGGAAATTCTAAAATCAGCAGACCTACAAGATAAAAACGCCGAGCGCATCTATGTCTTTTTGGTGGTCATGACGCTCATCGCACAAGCGGCGGCGACCAAAAAACTGGTGCAGCACTTGGTGAAGGATTATCAGGTGTAGGGGTACGGTGGGCGCTGCCCACGCCCGCCACTTTTTTGAAAAAAAGTGGCCAAAAAACTTTAATTGGGGTTTTATAATAAAGTTTTAGTCAATTTTTTTCAAAAAATTGCAGGGTCGAGGGACGGAGTCTTCGTCGACGTCCGCAGACGGCGAAATCCAAACAGGCAAAGAGTATTTTTCTTTGTTACTTTCTTTTTGCGATAGAAAAAGAAAGTAAGGTTTTCGTGTGCTTCAAAATTGCTTAATAAACGTCGTCAATTTAACGATGAACAGTCGCACAAACTAAATGTAGGGGCAGGATTTATCCGCCCGAAATGTTAAAAGCTTCGGGCGGATAAATCCTGCCCCTACAAATGAATCTTGGCTTTTGGCTATTTTGATTTTCTGTTTTAATCTAAAAAAGCAGCCTGTGTATATTTTTACACAAGCTGCTTTTTATATTTACGGTCTTACAACCGTACTGGTCAGTCCCACGCCATTTGCTAAACTGGTCAGTCTTTCCCACGTTGCACAGCCCACGACGCCATCTGCACCCAAGCCCTGTGCCCTTTGAAAGCTTACAACCGCAAGCCGTGTGCCATTGCCAAAATAGCCATCCAGTCCTGCCCCTGTGTAGCCAAGTGCATTGAGTGCGTCCTGCAATACCAATACATACACACCACGGCTACCTACGCTCAAAGTCGGAAATCCACCTGCAGCGCAAGCAGGCACACCGAATCGTCTATCCACATGCACCCAAGTAGGCGTCAGATTTGCTGGCTCAACATACGACCACACCCCCGAGCTGTCCGCTACTTCACGCATAGCTGCACGCCCCGCAGATGTTAAATTTTGCCCCATATCAAAGGCATTACCTGCATAATGCTGAGATTGCCCTGTGTGTCCGCCCTCCCAAATGCGCTTGAATGCAAAGCCCACATAAATGCTCCGCCCATACTGCGCACGAAAGGTATTCCACGATTGCATCGTCCGCCTGTCCGTCCAAACCACTGGCGTACGAGAATTTGCACGAAATTCCCTGACCGACAAGGTGTTGCCCACATTGTAAGGCATAGGTTCATCCAAGCCACGGTTAAAGGTTTCCATTAAATTTGTTATTGGGTTAAACACATATATTGTTGCCATCATCATCCCTACATTTCTGTTAATTTCTTGTATAATGATTATTATACTAATCTTGATTAAAATCATAACCATCTGTCGGTCGGTGTTTCAAAACGCTTACTCGCGTTTTTCCTCCCTCTGCTGGTTATGTTTTAATCTAATATTAGTATTATATGTGTTTTTTAGGTAAGACGTGCTAGCTCAATCGTTTGAAATGCCAATCTCGACGTCCTTAGGCAATGCCAAGCCACAAGCGACCTCCATGCCTTTTATAATCGCCGCAGGCACAGGACAAGCAATGTGCCGAATGTAATCATTCGCCACCTTATAAATCGTACTGTCCAAAATGTTCGAGAAGCATTCTGCATACCCATCCAAATCGACTAATTCCGCCTGCATCGCTAGTACGTGCGGACAGTCCGATCGGATTTTTATGCTAACCATTTGCTCGTCATCCGCTTGGATTGTGAATGTGGAAAGCAGTCCACAGATACCTGGGTTTACTTTTATGGTTGCCATTTTTTTCACTGCCTTTCGGAATGTAATTTGAATTTAAAATCAAAAATAATGGTATGTTGTTTCGCTCATAATTGGATGTCAAATAATAAATTGATTTTATCTCGGTCATACTCCAATATCCAATCATTATATTTGTAATATAGTGATTCAATGCTTACTTTATTGCTTGCAACAACATCCAACCCTCTATCATCATATAAAAAATAAATTGTTTCATTAGCAATGCTAATAATATAAATGCTAGAATTAAAACCATTCATTCTACCCAAATCTGACCAAATAATTTCTTCAATTAGTCTAAGAAAATTTACACTTTCTACTTTTACTTTATATAAAAGTCGTTTAAAAACACATTCATCCTCTTCATCATACTTGCAATCAAAACTAAAACAGTCGATATAATCGCTTGTAAGAGTCTCAATAATGCTAAGGTTATCTTCATTACTATCTATAACAATAATAACCTCATCATTATTATTAAATATATCTTGAAATATTTTATTAGCTCGAAAAATGCAATTTTCTACATAGCTTTTCTTGATTTCTTTTGTATTTTTTTCAAATGGTGAACCATTGCCTATCTCAAAACGTATTCCTATTGGAAAATTATAAAACACTGGAGAACCTAATGCATTCACTTTAAATTTTTTTGTGATTAGTTCATTGAACTGTTTTAGCAACTTCATTTTTCAACCTCCCCTATAGAAGCATTCTTAATATTTATAGCTCCACGATTATAGCATCCTATAAAACGCCTTCAAATCCCCCTTCGTCTCAACCGAAAGAAAGCTATCCTTCACGCCCTCAATTGCACCCTGCAATCCGTATAACATATGCAAACATGCGGTAGTGTCTACTACCCGAATGCGGACAAATGCCTCCTTGCTCCCCATCTGTCTAAACTGCTCCTGCGTGAAGATACCTACCTCGTTTAGTCTGCTTTCTGAAACCTTGCCGATATTGGGTAATTCGGTTAACACGCCCATGCATAACACCTTCCTATTTTTATTTTTCAATAATTCACACGCTAACCCACTGTCATTCCGAACGAAGTGAGGAATCTCGCTTTTCACTCTTGCATACAAACTGAGATTCCTCACTTCGTTCGGAATGACAGCTGGAAAATTATAAAACAGCAAATCCCATTGCCTTTATACATTTCATTCCACTTTCTCATAAACCGTCACAATAAAATGCACAGGCGTTTCCAAGCTTTCCAGTTCATCCAACGCCTTGATTTTATCAGGATTAGTGCGCCAAAAATACGGTGTCATGGTGAGTAAATTCTTAATATCCTCTGTATGTTCAAGACCAATATCGTACTGTATATGCGCTTTGCACTTCACTGCAAAGCCATCCAAAACAATCTCTTCCTCCTCGTTATCATACGGCTGGTCATACAGCGCCTGCTTAAGCCCGTATAGGTGTGCCTTGCCTGGCGTGACTGAAATCACGCAACCGCCTTGCTTGACTACACGGTGAAACTCCGCTTCACATACAGGGGCGAAAATGTGCAGCAAGCAATCGACTTGTTCGGTTAAAATAGGCATATGAAAAGAGCCTGCCACCAGCCATGTGATGCTTTTATTGCGCATAGCGGCTTGCTTGACCGCTTCTTTTGATATGTCAAAGCCAGTATAATGCAGCGAAATAGGCATTGTCTTTTGTATGCTATCTAAATAATACCCCTCGCCACACCCTGCGTCCAGTACATGATAGGGCTGTGCCTTACGCCCAACATACTCGGCAATCGATGCACACAGCTTATCCGCCAACGGCTGATAATAGCCCTTGCTTAAAAAGCTTTTACGTGACAGCACCATTTCCTTGCTATCGCCGGGCTGTTTGCTAAACCTTTGATTGGATAGCAACAGGTTACAATACCCCTGCTTTGCCTTGTCGTATTGATGGTTTTTCGCACAGGTGCAGCCATTCGGTTGAATTTCAAGCGGTTGTCCACATACGGGACATTTTATAATGGACATATTTTTTTCCTATCTATGTAAGTAATATATTACGGGCGGATATTTATTCATTCGACAACGCTAATACATTTTCCTGCAAATGGTTTAAAATGATGTGCTTATCCCCCTTATAACCTCCAAATATGGAAAACATTGTGCATTGAATGCACTAACCTTTATCCCTTATAATGGTTATAAGGAAGGGTGGTTAACACTTATGAAGCGTAAACCCAATGCACCGTTTTATGCCCTATTATTGGCAATTATTTTTCTATTTTCTAGCACAAATGTCGGCACTGCAAATGCTTTAAGCGTGTATACCCTTACTACTCTTTCCTTGAATGGCAATCAGGCACAGGTCACGGTCACTAAAAATATAAATAGCGGTGCAAATGCGACACTTTTCATCCTAAGCTACGACCCAAGCAACACACTCAATGCTATACATACGCAACCGATCAGCTTAAACCTTGGCGAAAGCCGTACCTATTATGCAACTGTTACGATTCATTCAGGCGAAACCATCAAGGCGTTTGTATGGGATACCGTTGCTTCGATGAAGCCATTGTCCAATACGGTTGTTTTCGACCCTTTGCACCCACCGCTCCCCACCGCTTCACCTACACCTACACCAAGTCCTACGCCAATCCCTACCGCTTCGCCAACGCCTATCCCAACCCCCAGTCCAACGCCACCTAGAACGGTGTTAGGCTTTACCACCTATTATTATGCAGGGGATTCTTCGTCCTACACTGCGATGGTGGCGCACAAATCCGACCTTGACCAAATTGTCACCGCAACACATGTGGTGGATGGATTAGGTAATATTAGCGGCGTTGTCCCTTCCAATCAACTGACGTATGCAAAGGCAAACAACATTACACCCTATCTCATGATTGGTAACGATTTTAATAGTACCGTTGCAAAGACCTTATTGGAAAGCACAGCCAATCGGCTAAACTTTTTAAACAACCTCAAGACAGTGCTGTCCGCAAACCAATACCAAGGGGTGAACATTGACCTTGAAAATGTGCTAGCGGCTAATCGTACGCACTATACACTGCTTTTAAACGAGCTGTACACTGCCTTAAAGCCATTGGGCTACCACGTATCAGCGTCTGTGCCTGCAAAGACCTTGGACAGTCCTGCCTATTCATGGACATACGCCTATGACTATGCCACGCTATCAAATTACGTGGACAAGCTGGTTATCATGGCGTATGATGAGCATTACCCAGGCGGAAGTCCTGGTGCTGTTGCCTCCATTAACTGGGTGACAAGCGTGGTGAATTACACCAAAACGGTTGTACCCAAGGAGAAAATATCGTTAGGTGTTGCGGCGTACGGCTATGACTGGTCGACGCTAGCGACAAAGGCGTACTCTATCGCAGGTTGCTACACACTAGCCGCCAACAATGGTGCGACGGTGGTGTGGGACACAGCCACACAAAGTCCACATTTCACATACACCGATGTAAACGGCATCGTGCACCAAGTATGGTTTGAAAATGCGGTCAGCTTGGGCTACAAGCTAGACCTCGTCATGCAACACAACCTAGAGGGCATCGCCATTTGGCGGCTCGGACTAGAAAACAACGAATTTTGGACAGCGATACGTGCGAGGATTAGGTGAGGGGTACGGTGGGCGCTGCCCACGCCCGCCCCTTTTTTGAAAAAAAGGGGACAAAAAACTTTAGTTGGGGATTTTTAAAATTATTG
>JACMMQ010000170.1 GCA_014378955.1 Clostridia bacterium | reverse complement strand
CATTCTTCGTATACGAGCGTTCACGCTGTGCATCCTCAACCATAAAAAAGCCCTTTTCGTCAATTGAAATGCCAAAGGGATTGACGTCATCTGGCAGTGCCATTGTGGAAATGTTTGCAATTTTAACGCCATAGCCAATTGCCTTTTGTGTGCTTTGGTATTTTGCCTGCTCATTTAATATTTCCTTAAATTCTGCACGCTTTACACGATAACCTGGCGTGCTTGTATTGGTAATATTATCCGATATAACATCAATATTTTTTTGCTGAACATACATGCCTGAAGCTGCTGTATAAAATGCTTGAATCAAAATGAACAACCACCTTTATCATGATATAAAACTCTTTACATGCTAGTTGCAATTGCGTTGTTACATCTACAGTCTGCCGATTTCACTCGCTGCTTTGCCCATTGTATCATCTAGCATTTTGATGATTTGCTGTCCACTTTCATAGTTGCGCTTGGTCTCCATCATGCCACGTGTTTCTTCAACAACGTTTACATTAGAGTTTTCAATATAGCCTTGCAAGATGTTGGTTTGATTAGGCTTTTTTATGTTCTGATTGTTGGTGGTATAATTCCCAGCGTCTGCCTTTTGTAAAAGCCTTAAATCGTTAAAGGCTACTATGCGAAATCTGTCTACAAATTGATTTTCGCTTACAATTTCGCCCTCGTATTTCACGGTGAGCTTTTTTGTAGGGATTTGGATTTTGCCCTTTTCACCCATGACGAAATCGCCGTCCTGTGTTGTCAAAAACCCATTCTTGTCAAATGCGAAATTGCCTGCACGTGTATATTTAGACTGTCCTGTCGGTGTTTGCACTTCAAAAAAACCATCGCCACGAATGGCAAAGTCCGTGTTAAAATCCGTTTTGCTGATATAGCCTTGATCAAAAATGGTGCGTTGCTCATCCATTTTGACCCCTAGACTCATCGGCCCTAAGTTGTTCCCTGCTTCGCCTGTGTTAAATTGCATCGCCTTCGCCATGACATCATCAAATGATTTTATGTTCACGACTTCTCTTTTATAGGCACGTGTTTCAATGTTCGCAATGTTATTTGCAATAACATTCATACGGTCAGTTTGCACTTTCATAGCATATGCAATGCCTTGCATGCTTCGAATCATATCATAATCCCCTTCTTGATAGATGGGAGATATTCTATTCTCCTTATCTATTTATCGGCACAATTCATTCAAAACTTAAGCAATATTTGAAATAAAATAATTGCAATATTTCCCCGTATCTTAACACGATAAACCTATGCACATTACTTTCTCTTTATATTCAAAAGCAGTTGCACTTCACCTTGACCTATGCTCATTTCCTTTGCAATGTCCACAATCGGTATGCCCTTATTGTAAAGTGCCCTCACCTTTGTACCTTTGAGTTCACGATGCTTTTTTGCGCTGTTCATCAATTGATCCTCATCCGATTCACGCATTTTAACAGGTGTACTTTCTATTGGTGTGGGGAGCACCTTATGGATAGGCGCCTCCATCACAACGGGTTGGCTTACTTGCTCTTTTTGTAAAAGCTTTTCATACCAAGCCCCTATTTGAGACTTTTGCACATGAATATCTTGCTTTGCTTGCGTTGTATATTGCTCGATTTCTGCCATCATTTGTTCCAATGAATTATAAATATCAATTAAATCACTTTCTTTTGAGGCAAGCATGTCATCAAGCGTGCCAGTCTGCTTGCTTTTTTTATAAAGCATATAACCAATAAAAACAAGGGTAGTCATTATCACTACGCCCACAAACAAAATGAGTCCGAGTATGAGATGCATGATTGTTACCCTCCTTTTATGATTCTACGTAATGATGCTTTTCAAGATGCGTTTTGAGCTTCAAAAGTGCCTTTGTGTGTAGCTGTGACACCCTTGACTCCGTCAACCGCATCACCTTGCTAATTTCCTTTTGACTTAGCTCCTCATAATAATACAGAGAAACGACCATCCGCTCATTATCCGTGAGCTTATCAATCACCTTGCTCAGTGTAAGCTTGAGCTCATCCTCGATACAGCTATGCTCTGGTGACAGTTCATGGTGCATGCTGTCCTGATCAAAATCCATGACGTTCATGATTTGTTCGTCCATCGAAATGATTTGATACGAGTACGATTCGTTGAGAATTTCTCTCACCTTTTCGACGCTTACGCATAAGCTATCCGCCAGTTCTGAATCCTCTGGATATCGGCCATTATTCTTTTCAAATATTTCATACGCTACTTCTATACTTTTAAATTTTTGCCGCAAGCTTTTTGGCAACCAATCTTGTTTTCTAATTTGATCAATAATAGATCCTTTGATACGCCATGAGGCATAGGTTTCAAACTTTACGCCCTTATCAATATCAAATTTTTCAATGGCATCCATTAAACCAAAAATGCCACAGCTCAATAAATCATCAAAATCAAAGTGATTTTGATAGGTGTGCGCCAAACGGCCCGCAATCCCTTTTACTAAATACGTATAATGCATCACAATCGCATTACGCATTTCTATCGTGTGCTTATGCTTAAATAGACTCCACATGTCATCAGATATTTCATGAACTGCCATTCATTTCACCACCCGATTTTTAGATAAATGCCCAAGTTTGCACCTTCAATTGTGCAAACCCTCTTTATACGCATCGTATGCATGCTATTTGTCGAAACACATCGCATAAATAAGCTCCGGAATTTTCTCCAATGGTGCTTGTTTCATGACCGCACCTATATCGTACGCTACTTTAGGCATGCCATATACCACACTGGTTTTTTCATCCTGCCCGATTGTCTCGGCACCATTATCTTTCATATGCAACAAGCCTTTTGCGCCATCAGCACCCATGCCTGTTAGTATGACACCAATTGCATTTTCCTTGCATGTGTTTGCAACCGAGTCAAACAGCACATCAATAGAGGGACAATGTCCATTGACCTTTTGATCCTTATGGCAGGAAACAGCATAGCCATTAACCGTTTGTACGACTTTCATTTGAAAATCGCCCGCCGCAATGAGCACCTTGCCTCTTGTAATTTCATCGCCATCCTCTGCTTCTTTTACAAGCAGCCTGCATGCATTGTTCAGTCGTTCTGCATACATGCGTGTGAAAACAGGTGGCATATGCTGAACAATGACGATGCCTGGCATCTCATTGGGTAGTGCCTCGATAATTTGTAAAATTGCTTCTGTACCCCCCGTTGAAGCACCAATAGCAATGATTTTTTCCTTTGTTAACGCCTTGTTATTCACCTTTAAATCGGGTGTGTAAATGCTCTTTTTTAAATGCCCTACCTTTGCAATAGAAGCAATTTTAACCTTGATAATCAATTCTCTTAAAAATACATCCAGGTCTGAATTCGTATCCATGTTCGGTTTGCTGACAAAGTCTACCGCCCCTGCGTTAATTGCCGCAAATACGTTGCCCCCGGCTGAACTAATCACGACAACAGGCAATGGATGTTGTGGCATGAGCTGTTGTAAAAACTCTATACCACTCATTTTAGGCATTTCGACATCTAGAATGAGCACGTGTGGATTTAATTTTAAAATCTGATCTCTTGCCATATATGGGTCAGCAGCAGTTCCTACGACTTCGATGGAAGCATCTTTTGAAATTTCTCTTGAGATCATTTCCCGAAATAGCATGGAGTCATCCACTACAAGTACTTTAATAATATTTATCACGTTTTCATCCCTTTCGATAGACAGCTGGTAATACATATTGATATTTGCTATCAGAGCGATTTATGGATTCAGAATGACCAATAAATAAGTACCCGCCCGTTTCAGTATGCTCATAAAACTTTCTAATTAATTCAATTTTTGTTTCATGGTCAAAATATATCATAACATTTCTGCAAAATATCACATGAAACTTTTTTTTAAAAGGAAAGTTTTCTTCCATAAGATTAAAAGACCTAAAGATGACCTCTGCCTTTATATCCTTATTGACTTCAAAATTTTCCTTATCTATTTTATTAAAATAATTACTTTTCCAAAGGGGATCCAATGCTTCTACTTGATCTTGCGAATATACCCCATGCTTGGCATGTTCTAACACCTTGGTTGAAATATCTG
>JACMMQ010000169.1 GCA_014378955.1 Clostridia bacterium | reverse complement strand
GTATTGGGCATGGGCGAAATGGGCATCGGCAATACAACCACCTCAGCGGCAGTGATTGCGGCATTGAGCGGTGAAGCTGTTTTGGAGGTGGTGGGGAAGGGTGCAGGCTTGACATCGCAAGCGTTTGCACATAAAATACACATTGTTGAACAGGCACTGTTAGTCAATCAACCAGACCCAAGCAATGCACTGGACGTATTGCAAAAGCTAGGCGGTTTTGATATTGCAGGGCTGGTGGGTACGTGCTTAGGTGCTGCATATTTCAAAAAGCCTATTGTGCTGGATGGCTTTATAGCAGGTGCGGCAGCACTTGTAGCAATACGGCTTAATCCTCTGGTCGCACACTATTTAATCGCCTCACATACCTCAGCGGAGCCAGGTACAGCGGTTATCAATCGCCAGCTCGGTATCACACCACCGCTTATGCTAGAAATGCGATTAGGCGAAGGCACAGGTGCGGCGATGGGGTTTTTCTTAATAGATGCGGCGATGGCAACCTATACGCAAATGGGGACATTTGATGATGCAAAAATTGAGCAATATGTCCCATTGGATTGATGCAGCTAGCTTCGTTTGATAAAAATTTCACAAAAATTGCAACTTGTAGGATTTTTGCTTTGACAAACCCAGCATTTCCATATATAATAAGTTGGAATAATTAGAAGGAGGAAAATATATATGTTAGTTACAGGAAAAGAAATTCTAGACAAAGCGCACAAAGAGGGCTATGCCGTAGGTGCTTTCAACGTCAACAATATGGAAATTTTACAGGCGGTTATCGCTGCGGCTGAGGAAGAACGTTCTCCAGTAATCATTCAAACCTCAGAGGGTGCGATTAAATATGCAGGGGTAGATTATCTATCCGCATTGGTTACATTGGCGGCTAGAAAAGCAACTGTTCCAGTGGCACTTCATTTAGACCACGGTACATCGTATGAAACAATTATCTCTTGTATCCGCAATGGTTGGACATCTGTTATGTATGATGGCTCACATCATTCATTGGATCAAAACATTGCAGAAACAAACGAAATCATCAAGGTGGCTCGTGCTGCAGGCGTTTCCGTGGAAGCTGAATTGGGTCGTTTGGGCGGTATTGAGGACAATATTAGCGTAGACGAAAAGGATGCACGCTTTACACATCCAGACGAAGCGTTGAAATTCGTACAACAAACAGGCGTCGATTCTTTAGCAGTTGCAATCGGTACTGCACACGGTAAATATAAAGGCGTGCCAGTGCTTGACTTTGATAGATTACAAGAAATTAAAAATCTTGTCAACATACCGATCGTATTACACGGTGCATCAGGCGTGCCAGAAGAGGCTATTCGCAAAGCTTGCACGTTGGGTGTAAACAAAATCAACATCGACACCGATGTCCGCCAAGCATTCACCGATGGCATCAAGAGTGTGTTTGAAAAAACACCTGATGAATTTGACCCACGCAAAATTTGTGGTCCAGCACGTGAAGAAATGAAAAAGGTTGTCAAAGGAAAAATGAAAATGTTCGGTTGCTCTGGCAAAGCGTAAGCGTAAAATATTAAGAAGCGTGCAAACGCTTCTTTTTTGTGAATTTTAAAGGATTATATTGATGCATGGCGAATACTATTAAGACAACAGGAAGTTAATAGAGGGGGTTACTACGTGCAGAATTTATCATTAAAAGAAATTCGGGCAAGAGCAAGAGGGCAATTGCGTGGCAAATGGGGCAAGTCGGTATTGATGCTGTTAACGTATTTGGGTGTTGTTTTTGGTGGATTGTTTTTTCTGTTTATGTTATTCGCCATTTTTGCAGTAATAGCATCGGTTATGTTTTCGTCACAATTCGGAGAAATGTCAAGTATTTTGACTACAGGCTTAGGTGCGTCTGCTATTGCTATAGGAATTGCGATTTATGTGGGCTTAATATTATGTGTGTATATATTATTTATGGGTGTGAAAAAGTATTTTAACGAGCTTGCTAGAGGAAATGAGGCAAACCTTGCGTTGCTCTTTTGGCATTTTACAAGGTTTTGGAAGACAGCTTGGGTTTTAGTAAAAGTTGCACTTGCAATGCTTTTATACATGATTCCATATGTTGTATTTCTTTTACTGATACGGCAATATGGTGATAATCCATGGCTGTACGTTGGCTTGTTTTTTTCGTACATTGGTTTGATGTATGCATCGTTACGCTATGCGTTTGTACCGTTTGTTTTAGCTGATTATTCTGACCAAACAGCTAAGACGATTATAAAAATTTCAACACGGTTAATGAAGGGCAACATGCTACGCTTAATAGGCTTGGGGCTGACGATATGCTGGAGCGTATTGGCAGTCGTAGCTGTGGCAGCTATGTCCATTATCTATCCACCTTTTGGGGTGTTGGTTATCGTATGTATAGTGGCTTTTTATATCGCACTATTATGGCTTTTACCATACCTTTACACAGCAATGGCAGTCATGTACCAAGATTTACTAGCACAGGTCAACCATCAACATGCGCAAATGGCGCAATCAACGATTGAAATGCATGTGGAAGTTGACAATGATGTGGAAATACAAGTTGAACAACCGCAAGAAAGTATGTTGAGTGATATCACAAAAGACACGGAAAAGGACGGTTAAACCATTCGTGAACATATTAGTTGATGCAGATGCATGCCCAGTCAAGGAAATTATCCTTGCATTCTCCAAAGGAAAACAAATCCCTGTCATTCTTTTTTGTGATACGGCACATATTCTAAAAGATGATTATGCGCAGGTCATCACAGTAGATCAAGGGCCGGACATGGTGGATATGAAGCTTTTTGGGATGATGCAAAAGGGCGATATGGTCGTGACGCAGGACTATGGACTAGCCGCATTGTGCTTGGGCAAATCCTCGTTGATTTTGCATCCAAACGGCTTTTTATACACGTCAGACAATATAGAAAAGCTTTTGTTCGAGCGTTTTTTATCCGCGAAGTCAAGACGTGCAGGCAAGCGAGGCAGTACCATTCCAAAACGTACAGAGCAGTTGAATATCGCATTTAAAAATTTATTGGAGGCGTTGGTGAACGATGGCAATAGCAATTACAACCCCGTTGACAAAGAATAGTATCAAAAACCTCAAGGCGGGAGATAGTGTATTATTGAGCGGAACAATTTATACGGGGCGTGATGCCGCACATAAACGGATGATTGAAAGCTTCCAAAAAGACAAGTCATGGCCGTTTGAACTACAGGGACAAATTATTTATTATGTTGGACCGTGCCCTGCTAAGCCAGGTCAAGTGATTGGCTCGTGCGGACCCACCACAAGCGGCAGAATGGACGCATACGCACCCACACTCATCGCCGAGGGCTTGTGTGGCATGATAGGCAAGGGCATGCGCACAGCGCAGGTGGTAGACAGCATGACAACACATGGCGCCATATATTTCGGCGCTTTAGGAGGTGCTGGTGCACTTATCGCACAAACCGTTAAAAAAGCACGGGTGGTAGCGTATGAAGATTTGGGTGCAGAGGCAATTTATAAACTAGAAGTGGAAAATTTGCCGTTGGTGGTTATCATTGATTGCGAAGGTAACAATTTATACGACATTGGCAAAGCACAATATCGCACCTTATAATATTTAATAAATTGTACATAATAGAAGTCAATACATGCAAAAGGGAGAGAGAAAATATGTCGAAAGTTACAAACGCCACTATATTATGCCGAAAAACAAAGATGATCTTGAGCATAATGTGCGTTCTCATTTGAAATCTCTGCAATGTAAATCAGAAAAGATAAAATCGTTTTTTAAATCCGACTCTACAAAATATGCTTCGTGATATAGTTCAATATTAAATCGGTGGAGCAATAGTTGGTGAATGTGTGCCTAAATCTCAAAAAGCCGCAAAAGCGACTTTTTGAGATTAATCATAATTTACTGCTGTTTAAAACCAAAATCCTTGAGCATAAATTCACTATTGCGCCAATCGGGTTTAACCTTTACCCATAGCTCTAAAAATATCTTGTTGCCAAATATTTTTTCGATGTCCATGCGTGCCATTGTGCCGATGCGTTTGAGCATACTGCCTTGTTTGCCGATGATAATGCCCTTGTGTGAGTCTTTTTCGCAATAAATGTTGGCGGTGATTTCTAGCAAGCCCTTTTCGTTTGGCTTCATGGTGACGATTTCAACTGCTACGCCATGTGGAACTTCTTGGTCTAGCAGCTGCAATGCCTTTTCACGGATGATTTCGCCCACCATTTTCTTTTCTGGCTGGTCTGTAATCATGTCCTCTGGAAAGTACATCGGGCCTATTGGCATAAGCTTTAAAAGCTCGTCCTTGACGATTTGCACGCCATCGCCATTGGTTGCGCTTACTGGAATAACGGCATGAAAATCGCACAAATTGGCGTAATCATTGATCATTGGCAATATACCATTTTTTTGTACTAAATCAATTTTATTGATAATCAATATAATTCTATCCGTTAAGCCCTTTAAATTGTTCAATAGCTCTTGCTCAATTGGTCCATACTTTTGGTCTGGTTCTACCACCAATAGCACCGCATCCACCTCGTTGAGCGCACTTTTTACCTCTGACACCATGATTTCGCCCAGCTTTGATTTGGGGCGATGCATGCCAGGGGTATCTAAAAAGATCATTTGATAGTCTTTTTCTGTTAAAACCGCGGTAATCTTATTGCGTGTGGTTTGTGGTTTATCCGACATAATCGCAATTTTTTCGCCTACCAACGCATTGAGCAAGGTGGATTTACCCACATTCGGTCGTCCTATAATGGCAATAAAGCCTGATTGAAATTCTTTTTTCATTTTGACCTCCAAGTCCACGGAAATTCATTTATAGAATTTCACGTGCTGTTCATTTACCGCAAAAACCCTAGCTCGTTTAAAATAGCCTCTTGCTTTTGCATCATATCTTGTTCTTGCGTGTCTGTCAAGTGGTCATACCCTAGCAAATGCAGCATCGCATGGGCGGTGAGAAATGCCACCTCTCGTTCAAATGTATGTCCGTACGATTGCGCTTGCTCGTTTGCACGCTCTAAGGAAATGACAATATCACCCAATAGCAGCAAATCGCTGACATATGCAATATCTCGCTCATCGTAGCCACCTTCAATCATTGAGAAGGACAAAACGTCTGTTGGCTTGTCCATATCTCTAAATTGGTGGTTAAGCCTATGCATTTCTTGATTGTCCACCAAAAGCACGCTCACCTCGCACGGCTGAGCAAATTTTTCTACCTCAAGTGCTTTTAAAGCGACCTTTTGTATGATGTTAAGCAAATCTGCATCCACGGCAAACAAGGTTTGTTCGTTTTCTATGATTATTTCACTCATTTGCCTGCACTTCCCTCAAATTTTGCATACGCCTTGATAATGCTTTGCACCAACGGATGGCGTACAACATCTCGGTCTGATAGCATCATAAAATCAATGCCCTCAATGCTTTTTAAGATGCGAATGGCTTCTTTAAGCCCTGATTTTTTCTCTGTGGGTAAATCTATTTGCGTAATATCGCCCGTAACAACCACCTTTGAGCCAAACCCAATACGTGTCAAAAACATTTTCATTTGCTCGGGCGTAGTGTTTTGCGCTTCGTCTAATATGATATAGGCATCGTCAAGCGTTCTGCCACGCATAAATGCAAGTGGTGCTACTTCTATCATGCCTTTTTCAAAATAGCTTAAAAAGGTTTCCGCACCCAGCATATCATGCAAGGCATCGTACAGTGGCCGCAAATAAGGGTCTACCTTGTCTTGCATATCGCCTGGTAAAAACCCAAGCTTTTCTCCTGCTTCTACCGCAGGGCGTGTGAGCACGATACGATGTACCTCCTTGCGACGGAAAGCCGCAACCGCCATGCCCACTGCCAAATAGGTTTTGCCCGTACCAGCAGGACCCACACCAAAGGTGATGGTGTTTTTGTGTATCATTTCGACATATTGTTTTTGACCCATTGTTTTAGGCTTCACAGGCTTGCCACGGGATGTAACACACACCACATCATCCCCCAAAGCGGTCATGACCATATCGCTGCCATCATTTGCGAGTGAAATGGCATATTTGACGTTTTGTTCCTCTATCAATTCATTTGACCCCGACAAGGATATGAGATTTTTAAGCACATCACACGCTTTTTCAACGTCCCTTTCCTCGCCTACAATTTTGAACTCAATACCACGTGTCATCACCTTAACTTGATACTCTTTTTCGAGCGTTAAAATGTTTTTATCGAAAGGTCCTAAAATATTAGCAACCTGATCAAGCGATGAAGCCAATAATATTTTCTCTTTTTGCAAACAATCCACCTACTCCTTCATAATTTCTTCTTGTGTAGCAATATTTTCTAAACACTCCAGCACCACACGAACGGTAATGGTATCAGCATCAACGGTTACGTGGTCTTGGGTGGGTTTAACAACTTGACATGCTGGTGGCAGCTCTTTTTTGATTTCCTCCACAAGCGTATCTGTCGCTTGTGTGATTGCCTGTTCAGGTGTGACTATTTCCTCCTCTAGCAACACCTCTTGATAAATGTCAGAGGTTACTTTAACGGGCAATGAAAAATGCTTGCCAATGCTCCATTGACTGTTCTTTGTAATTTTATCATAATTGGCATAAGAAATACCAGTGTTTATAAATAAATTTATGGAAAAATTGAAAATATTGACAGAAGTTTTGCTCATTTGGTTACCTGTCAAGATTTTTTTACTCTGTTTGAGCTTAACATCTGTTGCTTTTTCATACCACGTGCGTGCATGGACCTCTGAAATTGCATGCACATAGCGTGTGCCTATGGACTTTTCCGTTCCATCTGGAATATTTTCTAAAATGCCACTGACCAAAAGCTGTCCTTTTTGAACGGTATCGCCCACCTTTACAATTTGACCGCCATTTTTTGTTACAATGGATTTGATTACTCCATCACGTGTGGCAATGATATTGCATGGCGTATCCTTTGATACAATTTTAGGCGGCATGACACGTTCCTTTAAGTAGACATATGCCTTCGTGCCCTTGATGTCCACACTCACCCACGATAGCTCATTCATGCGCACCATCATATCCTCGGCAATTTGTTTGCAGTCAAATGTGTTTTTAAACTGCCCTGTGACCAAGCCACATTGTGAAAGCTCTGCCATTAAGTTTTCCGTGGGTATCTTATCATTGCCCACAATTTCAATTTCCCACACAAAAGCGCCCATAAATAGCATCATGCAAATGGCAAATGCCACGCCAAATAAAAAGGGCTTTCGCTTGCGATAGCGAAACAGAATAAAGGGCAAACCATGCTTGCTCTTTATTTTTACTTTACAACGTGTTTTATGGGCGATTTCACGCATTTTTTTAAATGCCTCTGTTTCCATACGTAAGGACATCGCGGAATGGTTGATTTTTCGCACATGCCAAATGGAAATACGATGAACCGCACATAGATTAATAAATTTCTCACAAAAATACCCTTCGATATAGAGGGTGATAAAGCCACGGAACCAACGCGTAATTACGATAAACATCTCACCACTCCACTCCCATTCCTATCGGCAAAATTCTACTGTGCTAATTTCGCCACTTAAAATAATTTCATCCACCGTCATGGTGCGTATAACAAGCGCTGTGCCTCTGATGGTAATCATATTTTGGTGGGCATTTAACCGCACGATTTCATCGGAATATTCAATGATGCCCTTGTAATTTTCAACACGCAGCTGATGGTTGCCAATCATTTCAATTTTTGGCAAATCCAGCACGATATCCTCAGGCAATTCAAGCAAATCTACAACCTTTTCCTTGACCTTGTGTCGCATGTTTAACGCCTCCTTACTCTCCCTTTAGTTTCCTCGAAAACTCGTACGGCTTGTAATTACTGGTTTTTTTAGTAAACAGCATATTTTTGTCCTCCATACCGTAGGGGCGATTCACGAATCGACCGTTGTGCAAATTGGCACAGTGTATCGGGCGAATCGTGATTCGCCCCTACAACAAACACAGTTTTTAAAATGGAATTTGTCTATCTTGTACTAAT
>JACMMQ010000168.1 GCA_014378955.1 Clostridia bacterium | reverse complement strand
TGTTTCGTTGGCTATATACTCATATGAGAGCCATGGTTCTAATTTGCGAAATCCACGTATGAAAATATCAGATCCAATATTTTTATACCTAATAATCGCTTCTGAGGCGAAATGCTTTTGTATCTCTGTTGGGGAAGAAGAGCCAATAGAAACTTTCCCAAACTCTTTTGCGTCATCCTCGTTATACCTGCCCGTTGCCGAAGCTCCGACATATAAATTCCATCCGAAAGAGCTTGATGGAGGGTTATAGGATGTAAGTGTTTTGACTAAAGCATTGTTTGCAAATCCGCATAGGGCAAAAACACTAACCAATACTGCTATAAAAAGCAACTTTTTGATATATCGATCAAATGTAAAAAACACTATGTATATGATGAAAGCAATAATCATAATTATTGAAAGTGGTCTAAACAAGATTGATATTCCACAAAACAGCGCTACTAAGGCAATCCATGTGACTTGCGATCTTATTTTTGTAGATGTATTAACTTTCATAAAAGCAAAGAAGGAAAACATAACAAAAGTGCCATAAATAAGCTCGGCATTATAGGTGTTTGAATATATAATTGTAAAAGGATGCAACGCAAATAGCAAACTTCCTGACAACGCCCAAATGATTGACATACGGGTTTTCAAAAATGTGTATATGGCACAAACTAGAATGCAAATCATCATATGATTAAGTAATACAGGAACCATCCTATTAATGCCGAAAAGCTTCATAAAAACAGACAAAACGGCGGGATATGTTATCGTGCCAGGAAATGTTGCACAATAAAATTTAGAATTAAGATCCGTAAAATGATTGCTCGCAAGACTTACTGCATTTGAAAAGTTAAACTGCAAATCCCCTTCTCCGTTAAAAGGCACATTACTGCTTAATATAATTTGATAGGCGAAGGATAAAACGGCTAAGCAAGCATATATCCATTTACTGCTTTGAAAATTTTCAAATCTATATACAACGGTTATAAATAGAATTGCAGAAATTAAAAACGATATATATGTAACAACAATTTTTATATCCGTAGATGAGTGAATAATAATTAATGCAAATAAATATATAAAGACCGCAATAACAAACAGTATCCCAAAGAGTAGGGCAATTTTTCGAAATATATTTAGCAAATTCATTAAAGTATGTCCTCCTATTCATTTACACGTTTTACATGTATGCATTAGCCTTTCCGGTAATATTTGTACCATTATCCACCAATTGGAAGGATTATAAGGATAAGAATAACCAAAAGCTGATGACTCTGTATGCTGTAGAATTCATTCGTAGTTTTTAGAAAAATACGTTACTATGGACTACTTAGCAATAAAACTTGTACCGTCCGAATCGTGATTTGCAGAAGTATTTTGGGCAAATTTTTTCAAGGCGAAAATGCTATAAACCCTTAAATATTATATCACAAACAAAAGATATGTAAAGATTTATTTCAGTATATAACTTACCGCCAAGATTGCAATATAAAATGTCTGAAAGAAGGGCTTAGCTAGAAAGGAAAATTACATTTCATATTGACAAACATATCACAATATCGTAATATAATGATATAGGAATATTAGGGAGGCGTATGTTATGGGTAAAAAGGTTTTGATTGTAGGTGGTGTTGCAGGCGGTGCAAGCACAGCGACACGGTTAAGACGGCTCGATGAGCAGGCGGAAATTATTCTTTTTGAAAAAGGGCAGTACATTTCATTTGCGAATTGTGGCTTGCCTTATTATATCGGTGAAGTGATTACTGACAAACAACAGCTGGTGGTGGTGACACCCAAGCTTATGGCAGATCGATTTAACGTCGATGTACGCATCATGAGTGAAGTGACAAGGATATTTCCGGATGAAAAAAAGGTGGAAATAAAAAACCATACCGAAAATAGGACGTATTTTGAAACGTATGATACGCTTGTGCTGTCACCAGGCGCTGAGCCGATACGTCCGCCCATCGAGGGTATTTCATCCGACAAGGTGTTTACCCTTCGCAACATTCCTGATGCCTATCGTATCAAGGATATGGTGGATGAAAAGCACCCAAGGCGTGCGATTATCGTGGGTGCTGGCTTCATTGGGCTTGAATTGGCTGAAAATTTGCACGCGATGGGCGTGCATGTGACGGTGGTGGAGCTGGCAGATCATGTTATCGGGCCGTTGGATTATGAAATGGCGGCGATAGTGCATCAGCATCTTAAAACCAAGGATGTGGAGTTATTTTTAGGCGATGCACTAAAATCTATCAAGGAACAAGACGATTTGCTTGTAGCGCACCTATCGAGTGGGCGAACATTAAAGACGGATATCCTTATCATGGGCATAGGCGTTCGTCCTGAAACCAAGCTTGCGAAGGAAGCGGGACTTGCGATTGGCCCCACGGGCGGTATTTTGGTCAATGAGGAAATGCTGACCTCCGACCCCAATATTTATGCGGTTGGCGATGCGGTTGAAGTAACGGATTTTGTAAGCGGCAGCCCTGCACTCATTCCATTGGCTGGGCCTGCGAACAAGCAAGGACGCATTGCGGCGGACAATATTAGCGGCAAGCATTCCAAATATAAAGGCACGCAAGGCACGTCCATTGTAAAGGTGTTTGACATCACCGTTGCGATAACAGGCAACAATGAGCGTACTTTGCAAAGAAATAACATGGCATATGCTGTTTCATTTACCCATTCGCCATCGCATGCAGGCTACTATCCTGGGGGCATTCCGATGTCCATCAAGCTGTTGTTTGCAAACGATACGGGCAAGGTGCTCGGGGCGCAAATCGTGGGTTATGACGGTGCGGACAAGCGCATTGACGTGTTGGCAACCGCCATTCGAGCGGGCATGACGGTGTACGACCTTGAGCAATTAGAGCTTGCCTATGCGCCACCCTATTCATCCGCAAAAGACCCTGTGAACATTGCAGGCATGGTAGCGGCGAATATTTTACGAGGTGAGCAGGAGGTTTTTCATTGGCACGAGGTAGCGGACATTGATTATTCTAAATCGGTGCTCATTGACACACGTTTTCCACAGGAATATCAAATTGGCACAATACCACATGCGGTCAACATGCCCGTGGACAGCTTGCGTGAGCGGTTATCAGAAATACCCAAGGACAAGCAAATTTATATTTTCTGTCAGGTTGGCTTGCGAGGGTACATCGCTTACCGCATGCTCAAGCAAAACGGCTTTACCCATGTGAAAAATTTGAGCGGTGGCTATAAAACGTGGCAGCTTGCAGTGCAAAAACAGTCC
>JACMMQ010000167.1 GCA_014378955.1 Clostridia bacterium | reverse complement strand
GGGCATGAAGCCTGGGACTGATAACAATTCGAAATAGCACGCACAAGCATTATAGGCAATCCGTAGAGGAGAGAAGTACATGAGAGATCGGGAGGTCATATCGGGCAGACAGCTCGTGCTATTGGTCTTTACTTTTATTATTGCCACTGGCACGCTGTTTGTGCCAGCCATCGTTGCACAAAAGGCGATGCAGGATGGGTGGCTTTCTGTCCTCATAGGGGGGAGTGCTGGTGTCGTCGTCGTTTTCATCGTGACCACGCTTGGGACAAGGTTTCCAGGAAAGAGCTTAATGGAGTATAGCGAAACGATTTTAGGGAAATGGGCAGGAAAAGTGGTAGGGCTTATTTTTATTTTCTTTTACCTGCACTTAACATCAATTGTGGTAAGAGAAATATCCTCAACGATACAAGGCACACTGCTTCAAAATATGCAGCTGGAGATTATTACACTGATTATGTTTTTCGCCTGTGCATATTCGGTCAAATTGGGCTTGGAAACCATCACCAGAGCGAATGTGCTAAATTTGGTTGTGACGTTCATCGCTATATTCATTGTTTTATTATTGCTCATTAAGGATATGAACCCTGAAATGCTGACGCCATTTTTGAGCAATGGCATGATGCCAGTTTTAAAGGGGGCGGTTTCACCAGCAGGATGGTTTTGTGAGGTGGTGAGCATCGCATTTATCATGCCTTTTGTAAACAAACCAGAAGAAACCAAGCGAAATGCCATTGTTGCTATTATATGGGCAGCAGTGACACTTGCTTTTATGTCGATGTTAGTCACCATGGTGTTTGGACCGCAATTATCGTCCGTTCTTTCATTTCCAACGCTGGAGGCTGTCAGGTATATCAATGTAGGACAATATGTGCAACGTGTGGAAATCATCTTTTTAATTCCTTGGATCGTTTCAAATTATATAAAAATTTCCGTTTTTTATTACATTTCTGTATTGATTATATCAAAATGGTTTAACATAGAAAATACTAGGGTTTTAGTGATACCGGTAGGACTTGTGATATTTTCCTTGTCACTCGCCCTCTTTAAAAGCAATGTGGACTTAGGCTTATTTTTAACGAATGTGTGGGGTATTTATTCTCTCCCCATAGAATTGGGCATTCCAGCGATTTTGTTAGCGGTTGAACTAAAAAGAAAAAAAGGGAGGAAGGCAAAAGAGTGAAAATAAGCGTAAAATGTGTCATACTATTTTGCTTACTACTTTCCATATTGACAGGCTGTAAGGACATGCGGGATATTGACCGTATCACCTTTCCATTTGTGCTAGGCATTGATTATGATGAGCAAAGTCAAAAGCTTAAATTATATGCACAGGTTTCCACATTAGCAGCGCAAGCAGGTGGACAAAGTCAAGGTGCCTCAAAGTATGGGGTGCTTGAAGGAGAGGGGAAGACCTTAAGAGAAGCGATGAGCGATCTAGGCGACCACGCACAGCAGTATATTTCATGGAAACAGCTAATAGCAGTAATTTTTACAGATAAAATGGCGAAGCATGGACTGTACAATGAGTTAGACACGATGAGCCGAATGGAACAAATACATTTGAATAGTTATTTGATCCTTACCACGGACGATTTAAAGGACTTGCTTGGCACCTCTACGGTGATTGAAACGGGCTTGCCCTCCAACGTCATAGGCGTGATGCTGATGAGTGAGCAAAGTACACATACCAAGGCATTCACGATGAAGGAATTCATTGTTTCTACACTCACAAATGAGGTTGAACCCGTTCTCCCGCTTCTTTATATTTACCGTACGGAACAATCACCACAGGATAAAAAGATTGAAATAGCGTATAAGGGGCTGGGTGTGTTTTACGATGGTAAGCTGGTTGGTTGGTTGGATGAAGAGGAAACGGGGTCTTTCCTTTTTGCCTCTGGCGTAAATCAGCAAGGGACTGTTACAGTACCCTATCCAGAAGCGGAATCTGGAGAAATTTCAGTGAGTGAGTTGACCACCAAGGTCAAGGAAACACCCATTTTGCAAGGTGACACACCAGGTATGACATTGAAAATTGATGCTATTTATGATATTTATTCTTATGTAGGCAAGAAAGAAATAGGCATGGAGGCAGTTAAAAACATTAACACCATCGTTTCCGAGCACATTAAAAAGCACGTAGAACACTTGGTGCATAAAACGCAAAATGAATTGAAGGCTGATATTTTTGGGTTTGGCAGAAAATTTTATCGAAAATATCCAAAGTACTGGAAAGAAAGTGAACAGCATTGGGATGAAATATATCCTACCATCAAGGTGGATGTAGCGGTACAAGCAAAGCTCAGAGATACGGGAGAATTGGGTAACAGCTTTAAACACAAATTAGGGAAGGACTGACGCAGCCTTGGTGGTTAAAGTGATTTTCATTATTGTATTATTTGTGGCATTGGCAGCCATTGACATCCCACAGCTCATTCATAACAAACAGTGGAAAGAGATTGCAGTTTATGCGAGCTTTCTTTTAATAGCTTTAGTGGGTACAATGCTCGACCAAGTGTTTGAATATGATTTTTCTAGGATAACAAATGTGTTTATTAAAATGGTTTCAAGGAATTTGGATTAAATTTTGAGTGACCTCGAAAACGATTTAAAATGGTAATATCAATTTTTGTAGGGGCGAATCACGATTCGCCCGATACACTGTGCCAATTTGCACAACGGGCGATTCGTGAATCGCCCCTACGGTATGGAGGACAAAAAAATGGAGTGGATTATATTATTTGCTATGATGTGGATTTTGTTTTTCACACTGATTGACTGGAAAGCATTCAAGGTAAATGTATGGGGCGGTTTATTTACAGTAGGTATGCAAACATTTGTGGATAGTCAACTGATTTTGCATAAGCTGTATGTCATTCATAACCCGATGATAGATATTTTAGGCACGTCCTTGTTTTTTGTAGCAGGGCCAGTTTTTGTAATAGGTGTTTTGTTTGCACAATTTCACCCTGTAAAAAGATGGGCGGTTGCAGGTCATTTGATAGTTATAACCACCATGTTTTCATCAATGGAGTATCTACTCACTAAAAGAAATGCACTCGAATATATCAATTGGCATCAAATTGATAGTGTAGGTGTTAATGTTGCAGCGATGGGTTTACTAAGCTGGTTTTGCATGACTATATTAGGAAAAAGGATGGGTTGATGTTGATGAGCTTGTTGAGTTATACGCTTTTGACAATATTAGGGACAGTCATTCTATTTGTATTTTTTAAATATATTGGAAGGGTTGGCAGATGAAATGCCTGCATAAAAAATTTATGCAGGCATTTTTTTTGCCAAATATCGGTGTAAGCAATAAATCCAAGCATATGCAACGATGTACGTTACAAGAGACCAAGGGAATGGCGCCCACCCTGTAAAAACAATCGTTTTTGTGACAATGGTTGTGTATTCAAAAAGAAGTAGTACGACAATCCAGCAAAAGGTGTAAACCAATGCATGCTTGCCTTTTTGGGGTAAAAACATGGTGTAAAGTATATTTAAAATTGAATAAATCAATAAGGCTGACAATACCATGTAAAAGGTGGATTGTTGTGGGCTGATATAATAAAAAAGCTTCAATTGGTCACCCAATATAATATCGCTTATCAATGAATAGCCAACAGTGGTTAACCCGATGACAATACTTGCAAGCGTTGGTTTTCTGAATTTGTAGCAGATGATAAACAGTATGAGCATCGCAATAATGGATAAATAAAAAAATGTAGTTGCCATGTAATTCTCCTTTTTAATCCAAACGCTCAATAAATACTTCAAGTGCCTCGCTGAACTCTACCATGCCGATGCGTGTGTTGTAGCAAGGCCCGTTTGGTCTTTTATTCAAAACACCTAAAACGGGTACATTCTTTATATCAGCAATGCCAGCCGCCAAGTCCCGTTCGCAAGCCACGGCAATGATGCATTGGGGATTGTTTCGAATGACCGCACTTCTTGCCGCCGTGCCGCCTGTGACCACCTCTATGGCTTGTATGTGATGCTGTTCTGCCATCATTCGCACTTCGCCGATATTGCATTTCATACATTTTTGGCAATGGGCAACACAGCCTGTTACTTTATAGGGACAGCTTGCGTGCTGTAGACAGTGTGGCAACAGTATCAGGATATTTTCAGGCGAATAGTGCTTGCCTGACTTAACAAGCACATTGTTTAATTGGATATAAAACAGCAAGATACCATTTTTATATTGTTTAAAATACCTTGAAAGCAATATGAGGAGGGGCATTAAAGTATGAAAGCCCATCCGTGCAAAAAAGGACAAATGCACGTTGAGCGTGCCTGTATGATAAATATAGAGCAAGGCAACCAGTGCAGTCAATAAGGCGATGCTTAAAAGGGCGGTCGCTGTAATCAATAAAAGTGCGATGATGTCCTGTACATAGGCGGTTGGATGTAAATATATAATCGCTATTGTCGCTAATAGTACGATTAAAAAGGTCAATAATAAAAGGGATAAGGTGATAAAGCTTTTACAAGGTATATCAGAAGGATTTGGCTTATGGTGTCTTTTCGCATGAAGCATGCTGTCTTTTCCTTTCTGCAGTTACTTGTAATATAAGAAGTCACTGTCACCAACTTAAGCGAAATTACATACATATTTATCGTAGGGGCGGGCTTTATGTCCGCCCGAATTTAGTGCATTTGGGCAGACACAAGGCCTGCCCCTACGAAAAACGTTGGTTAAGTTTACGGCGGTGTATAAAAATATCAACTTTTGGATTGACGAAAACCTTACTTTCTTTTTCTATCGC
>JACMMQ010000166.1 GCA_014378955.1 Clostridia bacterium | reverse complement strand
TCTAAATCTTTAACATGTGATGAAGCCATACCGCCAAAGCCAATAATTCCTAGATTGAACATATTCATACCCCTTTGTACATTGCTATGTTATAAGCTTAAAATATAATCAAGAGATTTTTGTACATTCTCTATACTTGTGCCAACAAAATGCTCTTGCTCGTACACAAAGTCAGCATCTTTGGCAAGTGTAATCAAAGCACCAAAATCAATGATACCGCTACCTGCATCAACATTTTCTTTTGTTTCGTGGTTTTGCAATTGCTTCAAATGAATAATCGGGCAACGTGCAACGTTTTTCTTCACGTAATCGAATGCATCAAGACCTGCATATTCAACCCAAAAAACGTCTGGCTGCTGCTTGACATAGAGCGGATTGACGTTATCAAAAAGCACCTCTAAGGGAACCTGTCCATTGTCCAATTTGAATTCGTGTGCGTGGTTGTGATAGCCAAACGTTAAGCCTGCTTTTGCACATTTTTCGCCCACTTGATTAAATAATGCAACATGTGCCAAGGCTTGTTCCACGCAATCAATTGGAGCTTGTGGACATATCATATATTTTGCACCTACTGTAAGAAGATATTCGATTTCAGCATCTAAGTTATTTTTCAATGTGTCCAGTCCAACATGTGAAGAAATTGCTGTTAAACCAAGTTCTTTGAGCTTGTCGTTCATGTCTTTAGCGTTAATGCCATTGTACCCTGCAAATTCAACGCCTGTGTACCCCATTTTTGCAAGTGCTTCGAGTGTGCCAAAAAAATCCTTGCCTGTGTAATCCTTTATAGACCATAACTGTAATGATAATTGTTTTAACATTCTTAAATCCCCTTTTACATTATTTATACGAACCATGCAATTTAAATATAGATTACCACCTTACCCAAAAGGATGATATAATAATCTCACTCAAAAATATCAATAATTTGTCATGCTAACAATTGAAAAACCAACAGACGCACTCGCATAAAATGCAAAAACCCCTGATAAAAACATGATGGGATGTTAAGCAAATGCTTGTCCCAAGGTTGGCGTGCATACTATTTAGGGTTTTACCAGCTTTTTCTGTATGCGAGGCGATAATGATAGGGTGATACCCCTTTTTTCTTTTTGAATTGCTCAATAAAGTAGCTAGACGTAGCATAACCAGCACTTAGCGCAATTTCTGTGATGCTTAAGTCTGTGCTTAAAAGTAGTTTTTCCGCCTCTGAGATGCGTATAAAATTGATGTATTGCTTGAACGTTTTACCCGTTGCTTTTTTGAATTCACGAGAAAAATAGCTTGGGCTTAGGTTGCACAGCTTTGCCGCACAGTCGAGGGGGATATCTTCTGCATAATTTTGGTTGATATATAACAGTAAACTGCGCAATGTTTCAACCGAAATGCTGGTTGAAAATTCATGGTGCGACCAATCGAGCTCTTGTCGCCATGCTCTTAATATGTATAAACAGATTTTAAAAATGCTGGAGCGTATGGCTAGTTCATACCCAAATTGTGCATTGTTGAACTCAGCAAGCGTGCTAATAATGGTTGCGGGAATGTCATTTTCACGAACAGATTGCGCATCAAAGATACACCTTGCAGGCGTATCCGTTCGGATAAATGGGAGATAATATTGCCCTTCATTGATGTTGGTATAGGTCGCTTGGAGCATGCTGATATCAAATTGTACAACAATATAGGACACTTGATGTTCAACAAATATGGCATGTGCTTCTCGGGCTTTGATAAGCACCATTTCACCCTTTTGAAATACATTCCATTCGCCGTTGATAAATAATGAGGCACACCCTGACGTCACATAAAGAATTTCTATAACATAGTGCCAATGTGTATTTGTGGCGTAGGAAGGTCCCACTGCGTTTTGCGTAAAAAAACGGACGGGCAGGGATTTGCCGTCTGTACCAAATCGAAATTGTTCAAAAGAGGGCTCTGTCATGAATTCATCTCCTCGTTTTTGCAATAGCAAAATTACGATATTTTTGTGTCAGTTTATTATATCATCTTTTAATGGAAAATGGTATATTCAATTATACAAAAAAATAACTTTGGAGGATTTTTAAATGTGTGAGAAAAAGGTACTTAAAGTTGGCATCATTGGTTGTGGTGGCATAGCGAATAACAAGCATTTGCCTGGATTGAAGTCTTGTGAGAACATTTTATTAGTAGCATTTTGTGATATTGTTATCGATCGTGCACAAAAAGCCAAAGAGGAATATGGCACAGAGGATGCAAAGGTCTACACGGATTACCGTGAATTGCTCGAGGACAAAAGTATTGATGTTGTGCATGTATTGACACCCAACATCTCGCATGCGGAAATATCCATAGCGGCAATGGAAGCTGACAAGCACGTAATGTGTGAAAAACCGATGGCAAAAACCTCAAAAGAAGCACGTGCAATGGTGGAAGCGCAAAAGAAAACAGGTAAGCTTTTGACAATCGGCTACCAAAACCGTTTTCGTGCGGACTCCACTTATTTAAAGAGTGTGTGTGAGCATAACGAATTAGGGGATGTTTATTTTGCAAAGGCGCACGCCATTCGTCGCTGTGCAGTGCCAACCTGGGGTGTGTTTTTAGATGAAGAAGCACAAGGTGGCGGTCCACTTATCGATATTGGCACACACTCACTGGACTTGACACTTTGGTTTTTAAATAAATATGATGTCAAATACGTCGTAGGCAATACCTATCATAAGCTTGGCAAAAAACCATCACCACACAACACTTTTGGTGAGTGGAATGCAGAGGATTTTAATGTAGAGGATTCTGCTTTTGGGTTTATCACCATGAAGGATGGCACAACGATTGTGCTTGAAAGCAGCTGGGCACTTCACACACTGCAAACAGGCGAGGCAATCGTCACGTTATGCGGCACAGAGGGTGGCGCAGATATGCAAGAGGGCTTGCGGTTAAATGGTGCGAAATATGGCAAATTCTATACCACCACACCAAGCTTAGGCGAAGGAGGCGTGGACTTTTACGATGGCAAGAGCGTTAAACCAAACGAATTGGAAGCACAGCTCTGGATGGAAAACGTGCGTAACAATACACAGCCGTTGGTAACGCCAGCACAAGCACTTGTGGTGACTGAAATTTTAGAAGCAATCTATACTTCCGCAAAGACAGGTAAGCCAGTATTTTTTGAATAATAGTAGAAAATTGGGTGGACACACATGGTTTACCCGCGACATTATATCTCAACATTTCGTACGGGCGGGCTTTATGTCCGCCCTGTTGTTTGTGTTTAAAATTCACTGTCGTCAACTTAACCAGTGTTGTTTGTAGGGGCAGGCCTTGTGTCTGCCCAAATGTACTAAATTCGGGCGGACATAAAGCCCGCCCCTACGGTAAATATGTATGTAATTTTGCTTAAGTTGACGACATTGTTAATTATCTATTAAAACCTACATATGCAAT
>JACMMQ010000165.1 GCA_014378955.1 Clostridia bacterium | reverse complement strand
GTGAAAGCATCATGATTTCAAAGTTCCCAGAATTTGATGAACAGCTCGTGTTTGAGACGGAAGAAAAACAAATGGAGCTGATAAAATCCGCTATTAAAAGTGTACGTAATTTGCGTGCAGAAATGAACGTTGTGCCCTCTAAAAGAGCCAAGCTCATGTTGATTACAGATTTAAAGGATATATTCCAAAAGGGTACGCAATTTTTCCAAAAGCTTGCTGGCGCATCTGATGTTTTATTTATTGACAAGCAAAGCATTCCACAGAATGCTGTATCCGTTGTCATTGAAGGTGCAGAAATATATATTCCACTGGACGATTTAATCGATCGTGCAAAGGAAATTGAGCGCTTGCAAAAAGAACAGCAAAATTTGCAAGGTGAAATTGACCGTGTAGATAAAAAATTATCCAATGAAGGTTTCGTTGCCAAAGCACCAGCAAAGGTCATTGATGAAGAAAAAGCCAAGAAGCAAAAATATCAAGAAATGCTTGTAAAGGTTTCCGAGCGATTGGACGCATTGGAATAGGTGGAGGAACGAAGTGGGCGCTGCCCCTTATATTGCGTAGCAATATTTCTTCTGCTCGACCAAATGAATGCGTTTTTTGCATTCATAGCCACGAAGGTGGCGTGGTCATCACCCGCCACTTTTTGAAAAAAGTGGACAAAAACTTTAATAGGGGATTTTACAACAAAGTTTTAATCAATTTTTTTCAAAAAATTGCGGGTTTAAAGGGCAGCGCCCTTTATTGTTGTCCGCAGACAACGAAATCCAAACACTCAAAGAGTATTTTTCTTTGTTACTTTCTTTTTGCGATAGAAAAAGAAAGTAAGGTTTCTTACGGTAAATACTGGAATGTTCGGATGAAAATGTCCGAACATTCTTTTTAAGGAAGTGAAAATATGCAATACGAACAAGTGATACAATATATAGAAAGTCCGCATGTCAATATGAGCAAGCTCGGATTGACCAATACCCTCAATTTACTTGACAGATTGGGCAATCCACATAAAAAGATGCAATTTATTCACATTGCAGGTACAAATGGCAAAGGCTCAACAGCCGCTATGGCAACATCTATTTTGATGTCGGCAGGGTTTAAGGTTGGGCTTTATACCTCGCCCTATTTGATTGATTTTACTGAAAAAATACAAATCAATCGTATGCCAATCGAGCAAGAAAAATTAGCACAGCTTGGCACGGAAATTATCGACATTATAGGAGAAATGGTGGCAGACGGTGAAAATCATCCGACAATGTTTGAAATCACCACCGCCCTAGCGATGCTCTATTTCTATCGTGAAAATTGCGACATTGTTGTGCTTGAAGTAGGATTAGGTGGACGATTTGATGCGACCAATGTTATTGACAAACCGCTTGTATCGGTCATTACCAATATTGGACTGGATCATATGGACATTTTAGGGGATACCATACCTAAAATTGCGTTTGAAAAATGCGGTATCATTAAGCCGAATGGCTGTGTGGTTGCATATCCTGCATTATCTCATGATGCACTTGACGTGATTGAAAATATTTGCTACGAACGACAGGCTAGCTTATTACAAGCAAGCATGCCAACCGTTATCAATCATTCTAGTCGTGGTACGGTATTTCATTATAAACAATACAAAAACCTGCTCGTTTCGCTATTAGGAGAGCATCAAAGCCTCAATGCCGTTACTGCAATGGAAGCGGTTTTGGCTACAAATTTTTCTATCTCAGAGCAACACATCCGTGAGGGACTAAAAAACAGCCATTGGATGGGTCGATTTGAGGTGTTTGGTCAAAACCAAAATATTATCATTGATGGTGCACATAATGAACAAGGAATAGATACGTTGCTAAAAAATTTGCATGTTTATTATCCGAACAAAAAAATAACCTTTATGATGGGTATGCTCAAGGATAAGGCGTACGCTAGTTGTATTCAAAAGACGGCAAGTATCGCAAAAGGTGTAATGATAACCGAGGTGCCAAACGAAAAAACAGCAAGTGGGGAAGAGATGGCGCAAATTGCGAAGCAATTTTGCAAAAATGTTTTTTTGAATACATCGTATCAGCTTGCATTGAAAACAGCTTTAAACCAAATCTCAGAGGACGAAATCCTATGTATTTGCGGTTCACTTTACCTTATCGGACCTATTCGACATGAATTGTCGACCGATAGTGCGATATTCGACAAAACCTCCTAAAAAATGTTGCAGGAATATTTTTTCTCATCCCGAATACATATAAGGTTACATAAATATGAATTGTGAATACGTACAATTTATATATAAGGAGGAGAAATTATGGCTTTACAGTTAGAGAAAAGAGACAGAAGCTTAATTGCTTTCATTGATGGTGAGCTTGATCACCACTGTGCCGCAAGCATTCGAGAAACACTTGATAGCGCCTATCAACAAGCACAAATCAAAAACTTGATTTTAGACTTTTCAAAGCTTACCTTTATGGATAGCTCTGGCATTGGTGTCATTATTGGGCGATATAAAATGGTACAAGCAGGCAAGGGGAAAATGCTCATTACGGGTATTTCGGCGAACGTGCTACGTCTTTTGACGTTATCAGGCATTCACAAAATCATACCGATTGTAAACAATGTTGAAACCGCTTTGAAAACCGTATAAAGGAGGAGGTGATAAAATGTCAGTACATAATGAAATGAAAGTAGAATTTTTAAGCAAATCCGCGAATGAGGCATTTGCACGTGTGACCGTTGCGGCGTTTATTTCGCAACTAGACCCAAATATTGAGGAGCTTTCTGATGTGAAAACTGCCGTTTCAGAAGCGGTGACCAATGCAATCATTCACGGTTATCAAAATAGCAATGGAATCGTTCGTATAGCGTGTACGTTAACAGATAAAACGGCTGAAATCATCATTCACGATGATGGACAAGGCATCGAGAATATAGGACAAGCTCGTCAACCACTCTTTACGTCCAGTAAAAATGATGAACGCTCCGGTATGGGCTTTACCGTCATGGAAACGTTTATGGATGAACTGACAGTTATGTCAGAGCCTGGGGCTGGCACAACCATTCGAATGGTGAAGCATTTTGGCACGTTGAATGCATGAGGTGACAAAAATGATAGGCAACGATAATGGTGCGTTATATGAGCTGATTACATTGGCACAAGCAGGGGACACACGCATTCAAGAGCAGTTGGTCGAAAACAATCTTGGTTTGGTGTGGAGTGTTGTGCGTAAATTTCAAAATAGAGGGTATGAAACGGACGATTTATATCAAATTGGCTGTATAGGCTTGGTAAAAGCCATCAAAAAGTTTGACATTACGTTTGGCGTAAAATTCAGTACGTACGCTATCCCAATGATTATAGGAGAAATTAGACGATTTTTGCGTGATGATAGTGTCATCAAGGTCAGTCGCTCTTTAAAGGATTTGGCGTATAAGGTAAGAGTAGCACGTGAAACAATGATTATACAGCTCGATCGAGATCCCACATTGTCGGAATTGGCAAATGCATTATCGGTGACGGTGGAGGAAATTGTTGTGGCACTAGAAGCAACCGAAGCGCCATCCTCACTTAATGCGCACATTTATGATGACGATACAGAAAAGATCGAGCATTTTAATTGTGGCAAGGATGAAGAGGGGAGTACGCTAAACCGTATTATGCTCAAGCAAGCCATCGGTGCACTACCCGCTCGTGAGCGACAAATTATCTTCTTGCGATATTTTAAAGATTTGACGCAAACACAAATTGCAGCCAAGCTTGGTATTTCACAGGTACAGGTCTCTCGCATTGAAAAGAAAACAATTGCAAAAATAAGAGAGCAATTTGTAGTGAATGGTTGAAAAAATGTGCAAAATATGAGATAATGGCACTATCAAGATTAAAAATAAAGAGGACACACATGAAAAAAGTAGCTTTTTACACCTTGGGATGCAAGGTGAACCAATATGAAACTGAGGCAATGACTGCACTTTTTGAAAAAGACGATTATGAGCAAGTGCCATTTGATGGCTTTTCAGATGTTTATGTGATCAATACGTGTACGGTCACCAACCTAGGTGACCGTAAATCTCGTCAAATGATACGCCGTGCTAAAAAAGCCAATCCACAAGCAATTATTGCTGTAGTGGGGTGCTATGCACAAACAGCCCCAGAGGAAGTGAGCGCCATTCACGGCGTTAACCTTATCATTGGTACACAAGATCGATTGCGAATTGTGGAATTGATTGCACAAATTCATAACAATGACGAGCAAATCAATGTGGTGCATGATATTTTAAAAACACGTGAATTTGAAAATATGCAGGTCTCGGTGTACAAGGAGCGCACAAGGGCATATATTAAAATACAAGAGGGCTGTACGCAGTTTTGCTCATATTGTATTATTCCCTATGCAAGAGGTCCTGTTCGTAGCAGAAAATTAGAGGATATTTTAGAGGAAGTAAAAAAGCTTTCTGAAAATGGCTTTCAAGAAATTATTTTTGCAGGCATCCATGTTGCATCGTATGGACAAGATCTTGGTGATGTTGACTTGTTAGCGTTGATTGAATCGGTGCATGACATTGCCAGTATCACACGTATTCGATTAAGCTCAATTGAACCGATGACACTGACCGAAAGGTTCATAAATGCGATTGCGAAATTGCCTAAGGTGTGTGCGCATTTTCATTTGTCATTGCAAAGTGGGTGTGATCATACACTCGTGCGAATGAACAGAAAATATACCACCGAACAATATAGAACGGTCGTTCGAAATATTCGAGAAGTGTTACCAGACGTTTCAATTACCACCGATATTATGGTAGGTTTTCCAGGGGAAACAGCAACGGATTTTGAACTATCGTATCAATTTGTAAATGAAATACAGTTTATGCACACACACGTTTTTCAATATTCGCCACGAAAAGGCACGCCAGCTGCAAGCTATGAGCAACAAGTGCGTCCGCAAGACAAGGAAATACGCAGCAAAAAAATGTTAGCATTGTCTGAAAAAAACGAACAGCTTTTTTATCACAAATTTTTACAACGTGAATTGGACATTATTATAGAACAACCACACAAAGAAAAAGAAAATTACTTTGAAGGCTTGACAAGCAATTATATGCGTGTTGCCGTCCTAGCAAATTCAGAAATGATTGGACAAAGTGTCAGGGTTTGTATTGAAGCAATAGGAAGCAATATATTATATGGCAGTGTTGTATCTTGATACTGCCTTAGAAATTAATAAATGAACTTCGCATAATTAAGATTATGCGAATCGGAGTGGGGTTATATAATATGAAAGTGGTAATGACCTTATTACCAATACCTGCAAAAAATTTTCTTAGCTATCTATCCAATATCCGTGGGCGTTCTAACAATACCATTTATTCTTATGCATATGATTTAATCAAGTTTTTTAAATTTATGAAGCCTTACAAAGGCTTGTGTGAAATGTCTGACGAAATTGTTATTAACGATTTAACTGTTG
>JACMMQ010000164.1 GCA_014378955.1 Clostridia bacterium | reverse complement strand
CTGCTGTTGGTACTGCTGTTGGTACTGCTGTTGGTACTGCTGTTGGTACTGCTGTTGGTACTGCTGTTGGTACTGCTGTTGGTACTGCTGTTGGTAATGCTGTTGGTGCTACGGTTGGTGCAGGTGTCGGCGTAGGGGTAATCACATCAACCGGATTTGTCAATACGCCACCTGGCTCACCGAAGTTAAGCGAAAACATCCGATCATCCATAGCCCCTGTGTTGCCTAACTTAATGGTTGTCGTGCTAATAGGCTGTGTATAAGAAGCTATGTAGGCACAGGAATCATGAAATACAATGCCATCTAAGGAAGTAGTTCTGCCCGCAAAGCGTGTGCTTGCATTGTTTGTACTGATTACTAGCTGCGTTGGTTGATTGACCTTATAGCTATTAAATGCAGAGATTTCATGAAACTCTCTTTTCGTCGATGATAAGCCATCAATATCAATGCCTGTTAAATAGTAATTTTTTATTCTTACTGGCGTGTTAGTACCACCCAAAACAAAATCAAATTTAAAATTTACAAACCCTTCGTTACCCGAAGTGATGACGGGTTGAAAGCGAGTCTTGTTATTGGCTTCATTGTCAAAATTTACCACCGTTGCATTGCTAATTTCGTTAATTGTGACAAGCACATCTACGACGATGCTGCCCTTTGAAAATACCTTATTATATTTATAAACAGCTCCCTGCTTATTTGCCTGACCAGAAGTTAATGCGGGTGCGTCAAAACTCATCATTGCAAAATTCATGTCTGCTATGATTGACTCAGCAGGAATTGCAGATGCAGTGAACGGGGAAGCCACCATTGTTAATACGGTTAATAATGCAATAAACCTTTTCATCATTTTCCCTCTCCTCTTTTCGTTTCGTTTATTATTCGTGAAACTAAATAAAAAAACCGAATTCAACAATCTTACGTCAGCAAAGACGACAGATTATTAATTCGGTAACTGGCTATCTTATACCGACATATAAGACCCTATAGCTTTGCGCCATTATCTCACGATAATTTTGCCTTTTCGTTTCAAATATTTAATTTATATGCTATTTATACCATAAATTGGTTTTAATTGCAAGCATTTTTTGAAAGTATTTTGCTTTTTTTAAAGCAACCAATATGTTTATAAAGCATACATAAATATTACTTGTAACTTCATCAGAAAATATGTATAATAACCGTATATGAAGCATACAGCTATTGGCTGTCCCTGTTAATTTCTTTCATTAAGGTGGGTAATATGTCTAAAGATAAAAAACATTATGGCAATGAGAGTATATCGTCCTTAAAGGGTGCAGACCGTGTGCGTAAGCGGCCGGGGGTTATTTTCGGCTCGGACGGCATAGACGGTTGTCAACACGCTGTTTTTGAAATCCTGTCCAACTCCATTGACGAAGCACGTGAGGGTTATGGCACTGTCATTGAGGTGACCTATTTTAGAGATAACGCCATTCAGGTGTGCGACTACGGGCGAGGCATTCCGCTTGATTATAACGAAAAGGAAGAGCGCTATAACTGGGAGCTTGTATTTTGCGAGCTGTACGCTGGGGGCAAATACGGAAACCTTGAGGGTGACAATTACGAATACAGCTTAGGGCTCAACGGCTTGGGTGCTTGTGCGACACAATATAGTAGTGAATATATGGATGTTTCGGTGGCACGTGATGGCTTTCGACACACCTTGCACTTTGAAAAGGGCGAGAATGTGGGTGGCTTGCAAAAAGAGCCTACTAACAAGCGTGCGACAGGCTCTACCATTAAATGGCGTCCTGATTTAGATGTTTTTACACAAATTGAAATCCCCTTGGATTATTTTCAAAATATTCTAAAAAAGCAAGCGGTGGTCAATGCAGGCGTCAAGTTTATTCTTAAATATGAACAAAAGGACGCAGAAACGGGCAAATACGCTTGGCTGGAGTTTGAATTTTTATACCAAAACGGCATTGTCGATTATGTGCGTGAGGTAGACAACGGCAAAGGTCTGACCGATGTGCAATATTATGAGCACGAGCGTAAGGGGCGTGACCGTGAGGACAAGCCTGAATATAAGGTCAAAATGCAAGTGGCGTTTTGCTTTAATAATGAAAATAATTTGATTGAATATTATCATAACTCCAGCTTTTTAGAGCATGGCGGTTCACCTGACAAGGCAGTCAAGACCGCTTTTGTCGCTGAGATTGACCAATACTTAAAAAATAACAATAAATACACCAAGGCAGAGAGTAAAATCCTTTTTGGCGACATTCAAGACAGCTTGATTTTGGTAACCAACTCTTTTTCCACCGTCACTAGCTATGAAAATCAAACCAAAAAGGCGATTAACAATAAATTTATACAAGAGGCATTGACGGAGTTTTTAAAAGAAAAGCTTGAAATTTTCATGATTGAGAATAAAATGCAGGCGGATAAAATCGCTGATCAAATTTTGGTGAACAAGCGTAGCCGTGAAACCGCTGAGAAGGCACGCATCAACATCAAAAAGAAGCTAACGGGCAACATGGATATGACCACACGGGTGCAAAAATATGTGGATTGTCGCTCAAAGGACATGAACAAGCGTGAAATATACATCGTGGAAGGGGATTCCGCATTGGGTGCTTGCAAATTAGGGCGAGATGCAGAATTTCAAGCCATTATCCCTGTGCGTGGTAAAATATTGAACTGCTTGAAGGCGGATTACGATAAAATATTTAGAAGCGACATTATCGTCGATTTATTAAAGGTGTTAGGCTGTGGCGTGGAAATCAAAACAAAGCACAACAAGGATTTTCATTCATTTGATTACAACAACTTCAAATGGGGTAAAATCGTCATTTGTACCGATGCGGATGTGGACGGTTATCAAATCCGCACGCTCATTTTGACCATGCTTTACACCCTCGTGCCAACGCTCATTGAAAAGGGCAGGGTGTACATTGCAGAATCACCACTGTTTGAAATTACCTGTAAAGGCAAGTCTTATTTTGCTTATGATGAGCGTGAAAAAATAACCATTTTATCACAGCTTAAGGATAAATACACCTTGCAACGCTCCAAAGGACTTGGAGAAAATGAGCCAGAAATGATGTGGCTTACCACCATGAATCCTGAAACAAGGCGGCTGATACAGGTCATTCCAGAGGATGTTTTGCGTACACAAGAGGTGTTTGATTTATTATTGGGCGATAATCTGCAAGGTCGTAAGGATTTTATTGCCGAACACGGTTATCGCTATTTGGATTTGACTGATCTTGGTTAACAGGGGGATGAAATAAATGCATTTGACAGAACAAAAAATCACACAAACATTAGAATCAAACTATATGCCCTATGCGATGAGCGTCATCGTGTCACGTGCAATTCCTGAAATTGACGGACTCAAGCCGTCCCATCGCAAGCTTTTATACACCATGTACAAAATGGGCTTGCTCACGGGCAATCGTACCAAATCGGCAAATGTCGTCGGGCAAACCATGCGGCTCAATCCCCATGGTGATATGGCGATATATGAAACGCTGGTACGTTTAACACGTGGCTACGATGCGCTTTTGCTACCCCTTATTGACTCTAAGGGTAACTTTGGTAAGCAAAATTCACGTGATATGGCATTCGCCGCTTCCCGATACACGGAAGTCAAGCTGGATAAAATATGCCAGGAGCTTTTTCGTGACATTGACAAGGATACCGTAGAATTTATTGATAATTATGACGGCACCACGCAAGAGCCTATGCTTTTGCCTGCCGCCTTCCCGCATATATTGGTCAACCCAAACCAAGGAATCGCGGTTGGGATGGCGAGTAATATTTGTAGCTTTAATTTGCGAGAAATATGTGAGACCACCATCGCCTATTTAGAGGACGAGGGCGTTGACATCATGAAAACGCTACTTGCACCGGATTTTTCCACTGGCGGACAGCTTATTTATAAGCAAAATGAGCTAAGAGAAATCTATTACACCGGCCGTGGTAGCTTCAAGGTGCGTGCGAAATATCGCCACGACAAGAAAAATAGCATGCTTGAAATATATGAAATCCCCTATACCACCACTGTTGAAGCCATTATGGATAAAATTTTGGATTTGGTCAAGACAGGAAAAATCCGTGACATTAGCGATATGCGTGACGAAACGGACTTGAATGGCTTGAAGCTCACGCTTGAAATCAAAAAAAGCACTGACCCAGACAAGCTCATGAACATTTTGTACAAGCTCACACCGCTTATGGACACTTTTAGCTGTAATTTTAATCTATTGATTAACGGTATGCCACAGGTGTTAGGCATCAAAAATATCCTGTTTGAATGGTCGATTTTCCGCACCAGCTGTATCAAACGGCAGCTGCAGTTCGATATTGGCAAAAAGTCTGAAAAGTTACATCTATTGATGGGACTTAAAAAAATACTATTGGACATCGACAAAGCCATTCGCATTATCCGTCACACCGAAAAGGAAGCGGATGTTATCCCGAACTTGATGCAGGGCTTTGAAATAGACCTCTTACAGGCGGAATATATATGCGAAATTCGTTTGCGTAATTTGAATAAGGAATATATTTTAAAACGTACCGATGAAGTGGACAGCTTGGCAAAAGACATTGCCGACATGCGAGACACCTTGTCGAACGAAAAAAAGGTGCGTAAAATTATCATCGCACAGCTTAAAGAAATTGCCAAGCAATACGGAAAGGAACGCCGCACTGAAATCATTGAGGAGGAGCATGTGGCAGAAATCACACACGAGCACTTAATCGAGGACTTCAATTTGCGTTTGTTCCTCACCAAGCAAAACTACTTGAAGAAAATTTCCTTGGTGTCGTTGCGTGCCGCCGCAGAGCACAAGCTCAAGGACGAGGACAGCATGATGCAAGAAATAGAGACCTCCAACAAGGAGGAAATCCTGTTCTTTAGCACCAAGCAAGCGGTATATAAAATGAAAATTCATGAAATTCCCGATTGCAAGGCAAGTGCGCTCGGCGAATATTTGCCCAACCTGCTAGGACTAGACGAGGATGAGCGCATCCGATACATGGTGGTCGCAAATGGCTATCAGGGCATGATTCTGTTCAGCTTTGAAAACGGCAAAATGACCAAGGTGCCCCTCACAGCCTACGAGACCAAGACCAACCGCAAAAAGCTTGCGAATGCGTACTACGGCAATTCGCCTTTGGTGGACATTCGCTTGCTACGTGATAGCGATACCGATTTGGTAGTAACGAGTAATATCAACAAGGTGCTTGTGTTTAACACTGAAGCGATCAATGCCAAAGCCACACGTGATTCACAAGGCGTTCAAGTATTGTTATCTAAAAAAGGGAGCATCATGGTTAAGGTACAAGCGCTCGAGCAGTCAGAGCTTACAAACCCACAATATTACCGCAATCAAAACATCCCCGGGACGGGCAAATACCTTAAAAAAGAGGACGATAAATCGGCACAATTATCACTGTTAGATGAGTAGCATGTAAAATAACGGTATGTATTGTAAAAAATGAATCTCTTCCCTAATTCCGACAAAAAAGTACAAAACCTATATGGTAGGATAATGTTAAAGGGAGTGACACAAAAGATGAATAATATTAAGAAAACAACACAAATCCAAGCAACTGTAACGGGTAACAATGACGACCCGTTTAGCTTTTTAGGGATGCATCAAACCTCAAAAGGGATTGAGGTGCGTGTATTTATCCCAACCGCTACAAAGGTACGTATTTTGGACATGCAAGGCGAAGGTTACCCTACTCGAAAAATGCATGAGGAAGGGTATTTTCAAGCGATTATCAAGGATCGGAAAGACTTTTTTGAATATCAGCTTGAGGTGACCTTTAACAATGGTGATGTGGTTACCATGCACGACCCCTATAGCTTTTTACCCATTTTCTCCGAGCACGATTTATATTTGTTCAACACGGGCGATAACCGCCAAGTGTATGATCGTATGGGTGCACATCAAACCACTATAAATCATGTAAACGGTACATATTTCGCCGTTTGGGCGCCGTGTGCGAAGCGTGTCAGTGTGGTCGGTGAATTCAACGGTTGGGACGGTCGCCGCCATGTCATGCGTAGACTAGGCACAACAGGTGTATGGGAAATATTTATGCCACTCGTTGGCGAGGGTGATCACTATAAATATGAAATCAAGGCGCAAAATAATGATGTGTTTTTAAAAACCGATCCGTACGGTTTTTATACCGAGCTACGCCCACAAAGTGCTTCCATTGTCACGGACTTAGAAAAATACAAGTGGCAGGATAAAGCGTGGCTTAAAAAACGTGCAAGTAAAAACCCTTACCAATCGCCCATGAACATTTACGAGGCGCATATGGGTTCGTGGATGCGTGTATCAAAAGATGAAAATGGCTTCATTTCCTACCGTGATGCAGCGGACAAGCTCATTGCGTATGTGGTTTACATGGGATACACCCATTTAGAGCTTATGCCATTGATGGAGCATCCCTTTGACGGCTCATGGGGCTATCAGGTCACAGGCTATTATGCCGCAACTGCACGCTATGGCAAGCCTGAGGACTTGATGTATTTCATTGACACCTGCCATAAGCATGACATTGGCGTGATACTGGACTGGGTACCTGCACATTACCCAAAGGATGCCCCTGGCTTACGCCGTTTTGATGGTTCTGCTTTATATGAGCATGAAGATCCACGTTTGGGCGAGCATTTGGATTGGGGTACAATGATCTTTAATTACGGTCGCAATGAGGTCAAAAATTTTTTGATTGGCAATGCAAATTTCTGGTTTGAAAAATATCACATTGACGGCTTGCGTGTAGATGCGGTCGCCTCTATGCTTTATTTGAATTATGGCAAAAAAGAAAACGCCGAGCTTAAAAATCAGTATGGCGGTATTGAAAATGTTGATGCCGTGAGCTTTATACGGCACTTGAACCATGTGGCGTATGAAAATCATCCCGGCATTATCATGATTGCCGAAGAATCGACCTCATGGCCAATGGTGACCAAGCCCCCACACGACGGCGGCTTAGGGTTTGGCATGAAGTGGAACATGGGTTGGATGAACGACTTTTTGAAATACATGAGCATGGATTCCATCAACCGCAAGCATCACCACCACTTGATTACCTTTAGCTTGATGTACGCCTTTTCTGAAAACTATATCCTGCCCATTTCGCATGATGAAGTGGTACATGGCAAGCACTCCCTGCTAGACAAAATGCCCGGCGATTACTGGCAAAAGTTCGCAGGCATGCGTGTTGCGTTGGCGTACCAATTTGCGCACCCAGGCAAAAAGCTATTGTTCATGGGCTGTGAATACGGTCAATTTATTGAATGGAAATATGACGATAGCCTAGATTGGCACTTGCTAGACTACGACTTGCACGGCAAGCTCCACACCTTCACCAAAACGCTCAACTGGCTGTACCGCAACGAAAAAGCATTTTACGAGGTGGATGACAGCTTTGAAGGCTTCCAATGGATAGATTGCGACGATGCTGAACACAGCATCGTAACGCTCATGCGACAAGGCAAAAAGCCCGAGGACACACTGGTCATGCTGTTTAACTTCACCCCCGTCGTACACGACCATTACCGTATCGGCGTGCCGTTTGCAGGGTATTACAACGAGCTCATGAATACCGATGCTGAAATATACGGCGGTAGCAACGTGGGAAATTTGGGCGGTTTGCAGGCGGATGCCATTCCTTGCAATCACATGGACTATTCCATTGCAATGCGTGTGCCACCGTTGGCGGCTGTGATATTTAAGCCCGTATAATACCGTGGGCGCTGCCCACACCCGCCCCTTTTTTGAAAAAAAGGGGGCAAAAAACTTTAGTTAAGGGTTTTTATAATAAAGTTTTAATCAATTTTTTTCAAAAAATTGCGGGTTTCAAAAGGGTGGAACCCTTTG
>JACMMQ010000163.1 GCA_014378955.1 Clostridia bacterium | reverse complement strand
TCAGGACATATAAAGGGTTTGCATCATCGTCTTCGATTTTTTCTCGCAAACGACGCACTGTGACATCCACTGTACGGACATCCCCGTAATACTCATAGCCCCATACTTTTTCCAATAATATTTCACGTGAAAATACTTTGCAGGGTTGGAGCACGAGGTATTTCAGCAATTCAAATTCACGAAAGGTCAGGTCGATGACCGTACCATTCTTCTTTACCTCATAACGCTCTAAGTGAAGCGATAAATTACCCTTTTCGATGAGCTGATCATCCTTGACGACAACGGGTATTTCTTGTTGTGGTGCATGGATGCGGCGTAAATTCGCCTTGACACGCGCCATTAATTCACGCACTTTAAATGGCTTGGTGATGTAATCATCCGCACCGAGTTCTAGCCCGAGTACCTTATCCACTTCCTCTTCCTTTGCGGTGAGCATAAGGATGGGTGTAGACATTGTCTCACGCAATTTTTTAAGCACTTCAAAGCCATCCATTTTAGGAAGCATCACATCCAATAAAATCAAGTCAGGATGAAAGGAAAGTGCTTTTTGCACAGCCTCTTCACCATCATAGGCGGTTATCGTTTCATAGCCTTCTTTTTGAAGGTTGAACACCAAAATATCCACAATCGGCTTTTCATCATCTACTACAAGTATATTTCTTTGCACCTTATCACCTCATCTGTTTTTATAATCAATATAAGTTACTTTTTAATGTGTATAGTATTTGTCATCTGCCCAGTTTGATATGTTTGTTTGTATATAGGTGTGCCACGACAAATAAAAATCAGCTTATTCCTATTATAACAAAGAATAAGCTGATTGCATAGTACTTTTTAATGGTAGTAATATGAACATTTTTACAAAATAATACATGCATTTGGGGTGGCTGTTCACTATTTATCGCCCTAAATATTTTTCAGGATCAACAGGCGTACCATCTTTTCGCACCTCGAAATGCAAATGAGGTCCTGTGCTATTGCCAGAGTTTCCAACCTTGCCGATGTTCTGTCCTTTTATCACACGCTGTCCTTGTTTTACATCAATGCTACTTAAATGCGCATAATATGTGACAAATCCATTTTCATGGTTGATTTTTATCAATCGACCGAAGCCACCTTCGTAGCTGGCAGATTGCACAATACCACCATCTGACGCCTCCACGGGTGAACCAATAGGACCTGCTAAATCAAGACCTGTGTGCGTATTGCCCCAACGTCTTCCGAAACGAGAGGATACATTACCGTACGAAGGACGAATAAAGCTACCAGAACCTGTACGGGTAGGAACGGGCTTAATGCCGACCTTTTCAGTTTGTGCTTTGGGAGGTGTAATCATTGCAGTTTGCAATACATTTTTTTGAATTTCTTTGCCGTTTATCTTCGTTACTTCTGCTTCAACCTGTTGTTTGCCTGTTTGACCTTGTTCAATGACTTCACGATTGCCCAAATATGCATCAGCGTTTTCAATAGCATTCACTTCAAAAGCAACATTTTCTTCATACACAACCTTCTCTATTGTTTTGACTGGCAAGGTAGGTTGTGCCGCACTTAATTTAATAATCTGTCCTGGCAATATGCTATCAGACATACCTGGATTAAGGGTTAGGATGCTTTCTACATTTAAGCCTTGTTGAACACTAATTGACCATAAGGTATCCTTATCTTGCACGGTATAATTTTTAACGGCTTGTTTATCCTGTGCTAACAGTTTAACGGCTTGCTCGACATTTCTAAGCTGGCTTTGCGATACATATCCCTTTTCAACCTTTACATCACAGGCAAAATCCACTTTTACCTCTGGCTTGGTTTGATAGGTTTTTTTGAGGGTGTTGAGCGTATTATCGGCAGCCTCTTGGCTTTCTAATGAGCATACCATTTCATCATTGACAAAAATATTATAAGCCGCAACCGATAGGTCAATCATTTCTCGTATGTTCTTGGTTAAAACATTATATTTTGTGATG
>JACMMQ010000162.1 GCA_014378955.1 Clostridia bacterium | reverse complement strand
CCTATGCCTCAGACTCGTGAACACATTCTCTTGTCACGTCAGGTTGGCGTTCCTCATTTGGTTGTTTTCATGAACAAAGTTGACCAAGTAGACGATCCTGAATTGCTTGAATTGGTTGAAATGGAAATTCGTGAATTGTTGACCGAATACAATTTCCCAGGTGATGATATTCCAATCGTTAAGGGCTCTGCACTGGTTGCTTTGGAATGTACTTCTAAAGAAACAAGTGCACCTGAATATGCACCAATCCTTGCTTTGATGGAAGCTGTTGACAGCTACATCCCTACACCAGAAAGAAAAGCAGATATGCCTTTCTTGATGCCTGTGGAAGATGTATTCTCCATTACAGGTCGTGGTACTGTTGCGACTGGTAGAGTTGAAAGAGGTACTGTTAAGGTACAAGAAGAAGTTGAATTGGTTGGCTTGGCTGAAGCTTCCCGTAAGGTTGTTGTGACAGGGATTGAAATGTTCAGAAAGCTTTTGGACGATGCACAAGCGGGCGACAACATTGGCGCATTGCTTCGTGGTGTTCAAAGAACTGAAATCCAGAGAGGTCAAGTATTGGCTAAACCTGGTTCTATTAAACCACACAAAAAGTTCATGGGCGAAGTTTATGTATTGACAAAAGAAGAAGGCGGCAGACATACACCTTTCTTCAACAATTATAGACCACAGTTCTATTTTAGAACAACAGACGTAACGGGTATCATCAGATTACCAGAAGGCGTTGAAATGTGCATGCCTGGCGATAACATCCAAATGGAAGTTGAGCTTATCACAACGATCGCTGTTGAAGAAGGCTTACGCTTCGCTATTCGTGAAGGTGGCAGAACCGTTGGTTCTGGCGTTGTTACATCCATCATTTCATAATTTTTTACAATTTAAAAAAACTACTAATCATTTGATTGGTAGTTTTTTATGTTGTTTATACAGTAAATTCGCCAATTTTGCCCATTAGCATGTAAAACATTTGACGAACGATTATAAATAGAGTATAATAAAAACATTATGGTGCTATATTTTAAGCTTGGAAAATTTTGAAATGTTGCTGTTAATTCTAATCTTGATTAAAATCATAACCATCTGTCGGTCGGTGTTTCAAAACGCTTACTCGCGTTTTGCCCATCTCTGCTGGTTATGTTTTAATCTAAGATTAGTATAAGATATAGCATGAACATAATGAATAAGCATCATGATATAAACATTTGATGAAAAAGGAGGAATATTATTGCCTGCTCAAATCGGTAGTAATGCCTTGCCAGAAGAAACGTTTTTGCATAAAATTTATAACGCATATATACATTTGAATTTTATGGCGATTTTGATTTTAGGCTTAGATATCATACTTATTAACGTTGCAATGTTTTTTGCTTTGTGGTTACGTTTTGATATGAAGCCAACGACGGATTTTTATTTATTCTTGAATGTTTACATGCAATCCATGTGGTGGATAACAGCCGTTAAAATAACGACTTTTTATTTTTTTCGTTTGTATTCAACGCTATGGCATTATGCGCAACTTGAAGAAGTATTTTCTGTTGCTGTTGCAACGGGCGTAAATATTATTTTAATTATTTTATTATCATTTCAATTGGATTGCCTTCTCCCAAGATCATGTTATGTAACGGCATGGGTATTTACATTTCTTTTGATGGTATTTAGCCGTCTTAGCTATCGTGCATTAAGAAGACTTAATAGAACGCGATATGTGAAAATGAACCACCGTGATTTGAAGAACACCATGGTGGTGGGGGCAGGGCAAATGGGTGCTTGGATTATTCAAGAAATGAAGAAAAACCCGCATAGCACAATGCGACCTGTTGTTTTAGTGGATGATGATGAGGGTAAATATCGTTCACGCATTAATGGTGTTCCCGTTTTAGGCAATCGCTCAAGCATTAAGCATTTGGTGGAACGATTTGATATACATGAAATTGTCGTAGCCATGCCATCGGCGACTAATGAACAACTCACGCAAATTTTAAATATCTGTAGCGAAACAAAATGCAAGCTCAAAACATTGCCCTCACTCAGAGAATTACTAGCCAATGGCTTTTCATTAGGACAGGTCAGGGATGTAAGGATAGAGGATTTGTTAGGTCGTGACACCATTCAATTAACCGATGAATGTGCGTTTGATTATATCAGCGGACAGGTTGTTTTGGTAACGGGTGGTGGTGGCTCTATTGGTTCTGAGCTTTGCAGACAAATTGCAAAGATGAAACCGAAAAAAATTCTTGTTTTCGAAATTTATGAAAATAGTGCTTATGAAATTCAAAATGAATTGCAGTATACCTATGGGGATGCACTAGATATGCAGGTATTCATTGGCTCGATAAGAGATCGTAAACGACTTGAGCATATATTTGAGTTGCATAAACCGACCGTGCTGTTTCATGCAGCCGCACACAAGCATGTACCGCTGATGGAAAGTGATCCGAAGGAAGCCATTAAAAACAATATTATGGGGACGCTTAATACGGCGCAAACCGCAATTAAATATGGGATTAAGCGTTTTGTTTTGATTTCCACGGACAAGGCAGTGAATCCAACCAATGTGATGGGTGCTACTAAGAGAGTGGCTGAGATGTTGGTGCAAAGCTTGAATGGGGATGGGACGATTTTCACGGCAGTACGTTTTGGCAATGTTTTAGGGAGCAATGGCAGTGTTGTGCCACTATTTCAAAAGCAAATTGCACAAGGTGGGCCGATTACTGTCACGCACCCTGATATTACAAGATTTTTTATGACCATACCAGAAGCCGCACAATTGGTTATTCAAGCAGGTGCAATTGCTAATGGGGGAGAAATCTTCGTATTAGACATGGGCGATCCTGTGAAAATTGTGGATTTAGCAAAAGACATTATACGATTGTCAGGCTTAGAGCCAGAAATTGATATTGCCATTAAATTCACGGGGCTAAGACCGGGCGAAAAGCTTTATGAAGAGCTGATGATGGATGAAGAGGGACTTATTGAAACGAATTTGAAAAAAATATTTATCGGCAAACAGGTCGTGCAAGACAAAGATGAACTTTTGGCACAGCTTTCAGATATAGGAAAGGTGTTAGAAGCGGATGATATATCCGCTAAAAGATGGTTAAAAAAGGTGGTGAATACGTATCAATTAAAAGAATAATTGAATTTTTTAAATATTTGTTTTGTATTAAATTCTAGAAAAGCGTTGCACAAAAGTTTTGTTTATGGTAAAATAAATTTTGTGCTTATTATTACATCAGAAGCGGGGTTTATTATGGAATTTAAAGACTTATTAGATATTGTCAGAAAACGATGGTGGATTGTTGCGATTGCAACGTTGCTCATTACGAGTGTTGTAGCTGTTGTGAACTATTTTGTATTAGAAAATGTATATTCATCCAATATAACCATTTATGTTGGTCGTAACACAGAAAATCAGAACAATGTTTTATACAATGATTTACTAATTAGTGCGCAATTGGTGAAGGATTACCGAGAATTGGTTATGAGCCGTTCGGTTGCTGAGGCAGTGATTGAAGAGCTGAAATTAGAGCATATTACTTCAACACAGGTTTCACGTAAGTTAGGCGTGTCATTAGTGGGTGAAACACGTTTTATCCAGATTTCAGCGGAGGACAAGGATCCTGATATGGCAATGCGTCTTGCCAATGCAGCAGGCACACAAGTCAAACAACGTGCAACTGAATTTATGAAGGTAGATAATGTACAAATTATAGATAAGGCAATTGTCAACCCTGCGCCTATAAAACCTCGCAAACAATTAAACGTGTTATTTTCATTTTTCGTAGGATTAGTAATTGGTGTTGGTGTTGTCGTATTAATTGAATACCTTGATAATACGATTAAGACACCAGATGATGTTGAAAAGTATTTAGGTGTTCCGACCATTGGTACTATACCGTTGTTTGAAGAGCTGACCTAATACTATAATACTAACAACACCAGACAAGCACACATCATATTTGCATAACCTAAGGAGCGATAAAATTATGAATTATGAGCACAGTTTAATTACCGATATAAGTCCTAAATCACCTATATCTGAGGCGTATCGTGAAATAAGAACAAATATTCAATTTGCAAGTGCAGATAAAAAATTACAAGTTATTCTTTTAACCAGCGCCTCTCCGGGGGAAGGGAAGACAACCACAATATCAAACATTGCGATTGCTTTTGCACAGGCTGGTGGCAAGGTTCTTTTAGTGGATTGCGATCTTCGTACGCCGCGTTTACACCGTGTATTTGGCTTAGTAAACACAAAAGGCATGAGTAGTGTTTTAACGCAGCATGAGGATTACCATCAATATATTCATACACATAAGGGCGAGCGGCACACTTTAGATGTTTTGATTTGTGGGGTTATACCACCCAATCCATCTGAGCTCTTATTTACAAATGCAATGAAAAATTTCATTGAACAAGTGCGTGAAGAGTATGACTATATTTTAATAGACACGCCACCGATCGGTACTGTAACGGATGCGGCAATTCTTTCAACACTTGTAGATGGTACGATTTTGGTTACAGCATCTGGTCAAACGGAGATAGAGGTTGCAGTTCGTGCAAAAGAAATGCTCGACAAAGTAAAAGCAAATATTCTTGGCGTTGTACTCAATAAAATGACACGTGCTACACAGGGTAGATACTATTACTACTATTATTATTACTATTATTATGGCGATACAGATAAACGCTCAGGCGATAAGGTTTCGACAAAGGAAAGAAGTAGCACGAGGGGTTCATCAAATGAAAAGGATGAAGCTTTATGATGATAGATTTGCATACGCATATTCTAATGGGGATTGACGATAGCAATTTCGATAAAGAATCTCTTTTGGTTGCGTTAAGAAACGCTGAAAAAGAAGGCGTTCGTAAAATCTTTGTAACACCGCACTATGTACAATTTGAAGTGGAGAATAGCACGCAAATCATATCAGAAGAAATGGCTAAATTACAAGCCTTGATTAAACAGGAAAATATTGACATAACGCTTTATATTGGTGCTGAAATATTTGTAACACTGGATTTGCCAATGCTCTTAGAACAAAAAAAGGTTCCTACGCTTAATCATTCTCGCTATATTTTAATTGAAATGCCTTTAGGTATGGTGCCGAGATATATGGATCTACTCATTTATCAGCTTTGTATGAAGGAATATGTGCCCATTATTGCACATCCTGAAAGAAATGTTAGAATTCAAAAGCACCCTAAATATCTTCAAAACTTTATTGAAAAGGGTGCATTGGTGCAAATGAATGCGGGTAGTATCATGGGTGACTTTGGCGGCCGTGCAAAAACCGCTGCTAGACTTTTTTTAAAGCATAACATGGTACACTTTATTGCAAGTGATGCGCATGATGCTCACCATAGACCTCTGAAGCTGTTAGATGCGAAAAACGTGGTGGAAAAAATAATGGGTAAACAGGATGCAAGCAGTTTATTTGAGCATAATGCAGCAGCTGTTATTTTAAATCAATATATACAAACACCTGATATAAAACCAATAAAGCGAAAATGGTATTCTTTTGGCGAAAGGTAGTACGTGATGAAAAAGAAATATATGATTATTTTGATTGTTATTAGCATCATGGTTGTATCGTTCTTTGCAGCTAAAAAGGTCATTATGGATAAAGCATTAGAAATTGTTTTAACCAATGTTTTGAGTGACACGCAAAAGTCCTCTCAAGGAACAACAGGGCAGTCACCTTTACTGTCACCAGCACCAACGCCATCAACAATTGATCTATACAACAATTCAATCATTATGCAAAAATTACTACCACAAGTAGGCAGTGTTGCAAATAGTACAGTGGTGAATGCTCCAGATACCGTTGAACTTGAAAATTTAACCCCAAAGAATAAAATTATTCATTCTATTGTTACGGGCGCTAGTACAAAAATAGATAACCCTGTAGTACCTGCCCAAAAAACTGTCAAGAAATTAATACAAAAGATTTCAGATGCGGATCGAGCTACAATGGAGGGTATTATTGGTGCAAGTGTAACGGCAGGTGAATATAATGAATTGATGTCTATTTTCAATAGTGGGAGTGTTTCTTCTAACCTATCACGTATCAGGACGATTTTATCCAAGCGATTAACAAGCAAACAAAAGGATGTAATTTGGTCATTAATTGATAAATATGATTATTTGAGATATGAATAAATCTAATAAGCATGCATATATTAAAAGAGCGAGAGAAGAATTTTTCTTTCGCTCTTTTTTGATATGGGGGGATACGGATGATATTTGATGCACATTGTGACACGCTTACTGCCCTAGTAGATGATAACTACGACTTATATCAAAATAGTGGGCATTTCGATATACATCGTGCAATGCAATTAGGTGGACATGTACAGATTTTTGCGGCATGGGTAGAACCAAATTGTCAGAATCCTTTTACAAGAACAGTGCAGAAGATTGAAGTGGTTTATAAGCAAATATCGGCGTATAAGGATTATATATGCCACGTTTGTAATGATGAAGCATTACAAAACGTGCTTAAAGACAAGCGAATAGCGGCAATTTTGTCGATAGAAGGTGGAGAAGCGCTAAACGGAAATATAGAAAATCTTACATATTTTTACAACAAGGGCGTTCGCATGCTGGGGCTGACGTGGAATGGTCATAATGAAATAGCGGATGGCGTAGGTGTTTTAGCACCTGCAGGTTTAAGCATTTTTGGGAAAGCCTTGGTACAGCGTATGAATGCGTTGGGTATGGTTATAGACCTTTCCCACATAGCGAAAACAGGCTTTTGGGATGTTTTAGAACTGACGAGCAGGCCTGTTGCGGTAAGCCATTCTAATTCTTTTTCCATTTGCTCTCATGTGCGTAATTTAAGTGATCAGCAGTTTAAAGCTATTGTAAAAAATGGCGGTGTAGTAGGCGTGAATTTTTACACCCCTTTTTTAAGCACTGACAAAATGGCGTGCATTGATGATATATTCAAGCATATTGAACACTTTTTATCATTAGGTGGCGAAAACCATATCGGATTTGGTGCTGATTTTGATGGCATGGCGCAGCTGCCACAAGGTATTTCTGGTGTTGAGCATTATGAGCGTTTAGTCAATGAAATGGTGAAGCGTAATTACAAAATTCAATTAATCGATAAAATAACCCATGGAAACTTTATGCGACTTATGCAATTTAACTTGTAAAATCAACCCCCCCTCAAAATGAAGGGGGGTTGATTTTACACTATTCTTCTACTTCGCCGTCTACATCAATAAAAATATTTATAAGACAAACCCCCTTACTAACTATTTTTATTGAGCTATTAATATATTGCCCAATAGCTCAATAGTTAATTCGATTT
>JACMMQ010000161.1 GCA_014378955.1 Clostridia bacterium | reverse complement strand
TATTCCATGATTTCGCAACGTCTAAAGATACGCAAAAACCAATTGTCAGTGTCCTCAATCAAGTCAGGGTCAACGAGCACGACGCCCGTCATACAATCAATTTCATGGTTACGCTCAAATTTGACAATGAGGTTTTTCAACGCATTTTTATCTAAAAAGCCATCACTGTCAATATTGATAATGTAATCTCCAGTAGAGTTAAACAGTGCTTTGTTCAGTGCTTTTGATTTGCCCTGCTGTGCGCTCAGCCACCATAAGCTTTGTTTGAAATACTTTTGCTGATACTCTACAAATATGTCAAAGCTTTTATCCGTGCTGCCATTATCGATTAAAAACACTTCTATTTTATCTAGTGGGTATACTGAATCATAGATAGCATCTATGCACTGTGCCAATGTTTTTTGAGAATTATAAACTGGGATAATGACTGTAACCGTAGGGTAAAAAAGCAATTCCTCGAGCTTTTTGGCACCGAAATGCTTGCGAAACACAATTAAAAAGCCACCGATAGCAGGGGTGATTTCCCATAACAAAGGAATGATAATCCAAGCTATCCAAAATATTAGCTCGCTGAAAAATCTATGGATGATCATCATAAGAAAAATGCCCCACTTTCTGCCTTAAAATCTGTGGCTTGGTAAACACATTAAAGTATAATATAACCGAGCAAAGGTAAAAAATGATACGTCCGAATATGGTGTGTGCAAAGAAAAACATATTATCGCCATATACATTGATGATAAAGCAAATGCAATAAATGCGAATGACATTTGCAAAGAATATTGCTAGTATGCCAAAAAAGTTAATGACGACCTTTTCCCAAAAATGATACAGCGGATAAAACCATAACAAACAACTAAAAGCAAAAATTTCTACCACACCAGAGCATTCATAATCAATGAAAAATGAAATGTTGGTGGAATTTGTGCTGATGGTGATAAGCGAATTGAGCGGCAGGGTGGTATATAGGTTTGTAAGATTACCCATCCAACCCGCAACCATCGCCACGACATTGGATAATGGCAATGATAAAACACGTTCAAAGTAGTACATGATGAAAAAAAACATGCCTATTGAACCTACGATAAATTTATAAAAATAATATTGCATGTTGTGAAACATGATGATTGAAAAAACCCAAGCAATAAATAAAACAAAAACTAAAAAATTCATGCTGATTTTCTCCGATACTTTTTGATAACAAAGGGGAGGAAGAGCACAAGCAACAACGCTATAACAAGGAATGGATAGGGGTAGGTGCTAATGGTAGAAACAGTTACAAACCCGCTATCAGGGCAATAATCCGTGCCAGATTGAAAACGCATTTTCATTTCATAGCCCCACTGCATATTGCCAACCAAATATTCATACGGTAGGCTAAATTCCACTTGCTTCGGGTCTTTGCCACTATCCTGCCAGTTACCACTCGTACTATACACGACCGAACCACTACTATCATATAGCTTGACCGTCGTCAATCCAGTGGCACTATCATTATTTACAATCGCTTTGCGATCGCCTAAATCCGATTTGAATTGCACTTCAAATTGCCAATCAGGTGCTGATTGGTTGCGTTCGCAGTTAAGAAAGAGTGTTTTCGTATTATTATCAGGAAACCATTTGATAAACTGAATGTCTAAATCATTTTTTTCATCATTCATGGTGTCTTTAAGCGCTGGCATGCCACCCCAATCACCAAACTTGCCATCCAATACAATTGATTTTGCGGATGCACTTGCGACTGTACAAAGCATGTTGATGGTTAAGAGCATTATAAAAAGCACACGCATGCGTTTCATTTAATCACTCCCTTTCGTGTTTTCTTTCTATAGAACATCAAATACCATAGACCACCTAACATCAACAGACCTATGAAAGTTACAAACAAACCTGTTTTCCAATGCGGAAAGCCTATTTTAATATTTACCTCGTTCGTACCCATGCATAAAAGATTATGCTTGGTAAATATCTCACCCGATGTTACCTGAAATGCATCTAATGAAGCCAAGGATGTCATGACATTTATTTCGGATGATTTAATATTTATGCTGTTCACCCCATAGGTCACTTCAATTGGCACGATTTTACGTGTAGGCAGTTGATTAGTCGGTACACCGATGGTTTGTTCAATAAATTCAATAACCCCCTCATCATGCGTTTCAGATGCATGGAATATTAAATTAAATCCCATAAATACCAAATTATCATTGTCCTTAGTGCCCATAAAGTTAATCTTTTGTTTTTGAAGCCATGAGAAACCAGTGACATTATCTACATTTTCCACATAAAAGGTATTCCAATGCTTGAGTGTTTGTTCAAATGGCAATGTTTTGATTACGACATCCGTGTCTGGCAATTGCAATTTCGGGAAATTATCATCAAAGGAGATAGGTTGAGCCGAAACCTCTAAAAACGATGACCGTGAGGAAAGTAGGGAAGTATCTGTACCCGCTAAATCAATCAACACCTTAACACCTCGTCTTGAAAGTGCAAGCGCCAATTGTTCTGCCTTTTGTTTGTCGTGATATTTAAAGCCAGACAAAAAGATTGCACGATAGCGTGAAAGCTCATCTTCCTTATACTCATCGAAATAAACACTATTGCCGAGCTCAAACCCTGGAAACATGTAACCAATATTAGGGGCATATCGACCGATAGCAATGGCATCATATGTGACACTTGTTGCAAATTGTGCAGGCACGTCCACCTTGAAGGTATAGGTCAAAGGGGATTGGGCGATTAATTTATAGCCTAATTTTTGTGCGGCATCAAATAGCTTTTCAGGCTCTTTTACTTTATCAATCTTGACCACCACAGTGTCCGCACCTAATTCCAATGAACGATCAAACATGAAGGGAAAGTAGCCTCGTTCTAAAGCCGTGTTTAACGCAACAATATTTGGGGCAGTGGTAGCACCTTGCCACGCCCAACCGTATACCTGTGGGATGTTGTTAATACCATTGTTGCTCAAATAATAGCTTGGGAATGAGCCGAACTCACTGCTGTCCAGCACAGCTACTCGCTGAGTTGCAGCATTTACAGCGCCAGCCAACGCAAATTTGAGATTGGTAGGCTCTT
>JACMMQ010000160.1 GCA_014378955.1 Clostridia bacterium | reverse complement strand
TAAAACTTTGATTAAAAAACCCCCAACTAAAGTTTTTGTCCCCTTTTTTCAAAAAGGGGCGGGCGTGGGCAGCGCCCACATATCGTCCTCATGCGTTACCGCTCGTAACATTGTCAATGTGATCTAAAATTTCCTGCGTGTTGGGCAACGTGAGCATTTGCACCATTGCCTTGACCATGGGTGCATTTTCAGGTGTAATGGCAGTTTTGGACAGCTTTTCAATGGTGTCCAGCATAAGCTGTGGCGATTTTTCCATGCCCTTGCCTGTCAACAGCTCCACGTCCGCCAACGGATAATAATAGCGGTTGGTCGTATCGTCATAGATGCGGTGCTGTTCGGAGTTGAAATAGAGGGAGGCTTGATTAGCACCCTCGTCATTGCCACGAATCATCACCAAACGGTCGGTGTTGTAAAACTCTAGGGCAGACCAGTCAATCAGCTCAAACAGCCTGCGAAAGCCCTGTTGTCGCCCTGCTTTTTTGACCTCCTGCCGTGTATCCGCTCGGGCATTAAGCTCCTGCAATCCACGAAACGTGGTGACACGGTCGGGCTGTAAGCCATTTCGGCTTTGATAATTGCCATTGGTTTCTTCGATTTTGGCGTGTAGAAATTCCACCATGTTCAAAAAGCCTGTGTTTTGCTGTAAACCGCCCAACCGCTGCACACGCCCCATTTTGTTGGCTTTGAGCTTCCACACCGCCCCTGGTGAATTGTCCAATTCAAAGTCGTCCGCAAAAGCCCCTTCCTCAGCCACCACCACGTCATTGCCCGTCATCATGTGGTTGACGATAGCGGTCAACAGCTCACGGTTGGCGGCATCCACCAAGCCAACCACAGGGGCGATTTCCCCCTCATCCCAAAAGCTTTGGTCCATCGGTGTTTTGCCGTACTTGACAAACGGATAGAGCTGGTTGCCAGAATGTCTGGTCGCTTGCCAATATTTCGGGATAAATTGCACCTCCTTGTTGTCAATTTGCACCGAGCACGCAATATCGCCCTCGTCATCACGGTACCAAAATTCAATCACCTGCAACGTATCATCATTGATGTCCTTGATAAACGGTGCAAATTCTGGCGATAAATGCATGTCCTGCTCCTCCATGGCGAATATCTCCGTATCGCCATGGTTGTGGTCATTTTTAAGCCCATCAATCACACAGCCCCACGTTCTTCTTGCCCTGCGTCTGTGAATGCGGTAGGTGTAAATGATGTATTCACAGTCGTCCACGGTGTAAGCGGATGGATCGGGGTAAATGTGGGCAGGGGAGGGGTTGCCAATGCAAATATCGCCCACAAACCCAAGCCCCTTGACAGCACCGTCAAAAGACACCTTCCAAAAAGCGTTGCCGTACTTGTTGAGGTTACGCTCGTTCTCGATATTTTGCTCGCTCAATCGGTTGTTGTAGCAAATGAAGTCCACCACGTCCTGCCTTATTTTTGCCTTTTGTGGGTCAAGCACATTGTCACGCCCTCGAAAGGCAAATTGTGGCACCGTGGGGTCAATCTGACTTTCCACCTGAATACGTGGGTCGGGCAAGCACGGTGGCGCAAACGACAGCCCCTGCGTAGCACAAAACTCCGCAATTTGTTCGCCTGCATACATGTTGCCATTGTAATACTGGTTCATTTGCACCATCTGTCGTGTAAATGGCTCCTTCGCACGCTTCGCCTGTAAATAACAATCTCGCACCAATTCCTCCCGTGCCAGCGGCGTGCCAATATCAAACCGCTCTTGCTTTTTGTTCCTCATACCATCACTCCCTTCTTTTGTTCATCATACGGTGCAAATGCTTAACCGTCAGTACCAACAAAGTACCATGGGGCACTGGAGGCACTAAAACCGTGGGCGCTGCCCACGCCTGCCCCCTTTTTTGAAAAAAAGAGGGGTAAAAAACTTTAATGTATAATTGAATGGATTGGAAACCGTTACTGCTTTAATGATTTTAATAGCTTTTTTGTTTTTTGGGGCTGATTAGTTTTCACGGTCATTTCCCCTTGACTACGGATATGCCATGCAATTGCCAATGCCATGATCAAATCATCGTGTTTGCCGCTTTGTGCCTCTGGTCGCCCTTTTTCGTTGCGTACAAATGTGAGCATTTCCTCTAGTGTGGGAATGTCGTGAATGAGCGTGGGGAAATCTCGCACCACTGCACGCAATTGTGCCAAAATCACAGGACGTGTGACACGGTTGGTTACAAAGCCGTACGCCTCCTTGAGCTTGCCTGTGAAGGTGTCAGGCACTTCACGCAATACTTGTTCGTCATAGCCTAATCGACACAGCTCACGCACGGGGTGGGTGGAAAAGTTGGTTTCTAAGCCCACCAGTGCACCGTTATAATATTTTGCCAAGCAGTAAATTTGTCTTGCATACAAGTCCTCATCCATCTGTCCACGTAGCACCGCCACCTGTTCACCCGAGACATTGTCCAGTATTTGTGCCGTAAACGCATCTGACCCAAGCCCTGCGGTATCGCCCCCTAACACATAGGGATTGCCTGCTTTGGGTAGGGCATACAGACAAATGCACCCATCCGCTTCTTGTGAAAACGTCATGGATGCATCTGTTATTTTTTCATTTTTATACTCAAATGTAAACAACCCTTGCTTAATTGGCTTGCTTTTCTCTAATGCAGCAATGCGGTCAGAAACCGCTTGTGCATCAAAATAGCTGCCGCCCGTCACGCCCCACCGCCCGAGTGCATACACCTGATATTCATAGGCATTTTGCTGTTTGAGTGCTTCCATTTCGTTGCAAAAATGCTGGTCAATAAAGCGATTGTCTTGATACGTGGTATGTAGCACGAGCGCATTCTTCGGTCGCCTATCAAAAAAATATTCCTTGAGCCAGCACAGGTGACTGATGGGGTTGAAGGACAGCATGATTTGCATATATTTCGTACTGCCGTCCTCATTTTTGCCGGCATAGCCACGCATACGGCGGTTCAATTCCCGAAAATCCGACACCGCTATTTCGGAAGCTTCCTCAATCCAGATGGACGTGATATTATAAATGGATTTGAGCTTTTCCACATCATCCAGCCCCGAAAAAATAATCTGGTTGCCCTTGGGGCGAAAGGTAATTTTCTCACGCCCTTGGCTTTTGTGAATTTCAAAGTGCTCCTTTAGCCCAAAATCCCTTATCACGCCTAGCAAAAGTGGATATTGCGACTTGACCACGCTTGCACCCGTTTTACGCACACATAAAATGTTGTGCCCATCCTCCGCCATCATACGCACGATGATTTTTTGCGCCACCGCATACGACTTACCCGAGCCAGCACCGCCATAAAGCACCGCAAACCGCTTGTGCGACTGGAAGAACGGCAAATACACGTGGTTGACATAATGAATGACATTGCGACAATCAAATTCCATTTTAAAGCCTCCCTCTTAAAAGCAAAAAATTCTAAACCCATAAAAATATAAAAATTGTCATTCAGAGCGAAGCGAAGAATCTCAGCCTTTTAACCTGTTACAACGAAATTGCTCCCTCTGAATAACAACAAAAAAAGAACAGCGATAAATGAATATCGCTGTTCTAAACTTACATATTCAACTTAACCCAACGGTGTAGGTCTGTCAATCAAGTGCAAAATATTACCATCAGGATCTTTGAAGAAGAAAGTCTTAATACCCTGTGGTGAAACCATTGCCTCTGTCAAAACCTCAACCCCAGCATCCAATAACCCTGCAACGGTGCTATCAAAATCATCCACGTTCAAAGCAATGTGGCGAATGCCACTCACCCTTTCGTGCTGTTTGCCGCCATCCTCAGAGGCACTAATAAATTCTAACATCGCACCGCTTTGCATCATTAAAAAATAAGTGCCCTTGCCATTGTCATACACCTGTCGAAAGCCCATGACCTGCATGTACCAATCCTTCAGTGCAGCTGTGTCCGTCGAACAAAGTGCGATATGCTCTACGCCTGTAATCATAAAATTACCTCCTCATTTGTTTGTGTATAGTGTACCTAAATATTTTTTAGTTGTCAATTAAAATCCCAATTGTTGTGCCATTTGCTTGAGCGTTTCGCCTGATTTTTGTAACCCTGCCAATTCCTCGGGGCTAAAGGTCACCTGCAACACACGGTCAATGCCCCTGCGGTTGACCACGGTAGGCACGCTGAGCGCAATGTCTGAGATGCCATACTGCCCCTCTAAAACAGAGGAAACCGTCAAGATCGAGTTTTCATCACGCACAATTGCCTCCACGATACGTCGCACCGCCAAAGCCACAGCGTAATAGGTAGCGCCCTTTTTTTGTATAATGTCATAAGCGGCATTTTTCACATCGTGCTCAATCACTTTTTTGTCGCACAGTTCGGTATTATAGTGGTCACATTTGAGGCAAAATTCCGCATAAGGAATGCCTGAAACATTGGTCACGCTCCAAGCTGCCACCTCACTATCGCCATGCTCTCCCACCACAAAAGCATGCACATTGCGCGCGTCCACTGAAATGTGCTCACCTATCAGATATTTAAAGCGTGACGTATCAAGCACAGTGCCAGAGCCAATCACACGGTTTTTTGGCAACCCCGACAGCTTGTACGTAATGTACGTCAAAATATCCACAGGGTTAGAAACAATCAGTAAAATCGTCTCGTCCGAAATATAGCGCATGACCTCGCTTACGATGCCTTTAAAAATTGCTGCATTGCGCTTGAGCAAATCAATACGAGATTCCCCAGGCTTTTGCCCCACACCAGCGGTGATAATCACAATCTCACTATCCACCAAATCGCTATATTCTCCAGCAATCACCTTGCACGGCGGTACAAACGAAACCCCGTGACTCAAATCCATCACATCGCCTTCAAGCTTGTCACGATTGACATCAATCATCACAATTTCAGTAAAAAGCCCACTGGTCAATAGCGTATAAGCCACAGTAGACCCCACAAACCCAGCCCCAATGATCCCCACTTTACTTTTTCGCATCATATGTTTCGCTCCTTTGCTATCCAAAATAGATATGTAAGAATTAAGCTCAATTTATAATATTTTATTCTTTGCAGCTTCAGGCAAATACTTTGCTAGTTCTGACACTAATAGATGAACCATGGTTGCTGGTGCTGAATTTGAATCAGTTTGTTCGCTACATTCTAGCAACCTTTTCTCAGCATATTTAATTGCCATCTTAGGATTTCCTTTGTTTAATAGAATATTAAATAACTCACTGTTAGTCTTTTCGTATCTATTCCAACCAAGAGCTTTAAACTTTCCGTGTAAATACTTTTTATAATAGTCACGGTCATTGTTTGAATCATAATAATCAAAATGCAACATGAACCAATACTCGATGCATTGATTTGACCATGCTACATGGTACCTTATATCTTGTCGTATATGACTTAATTCACGAGCAAGCTCAGATGCACTGTTAAATCTTTCGGCTGAAAGATTGTCTTTGTCATATACACACCATATCTGTGCATTGCTTATTTTGTTTCTATCTACGTATTCTTTAGCATTCATTATTACTTGTATAGCTTCTAAACCTATTCCCTTTACATCTATAAGCACCAAGTTTTTGTAAATTACATTGCTTTCAATTAATGTTTTTAAACCATTAAAATATAATGGCTCTGTTTGTTCGCCTTCGCAGAAAATATAATATTTATGTTCAATCGGCTCTATTTCAAAAGTTTTTCTAGGTCGCTTCCAATTATTATTGGGACGCATTAAATTTCCTCCCAATTGATAATTTTTCGTAGATATGGATCAGCGCCATATCTGCCTTCTAAGTATTGTTTGTTCAATGTAGCGTCCTTACGAACGGATTTCCCTTCTTTATCCTTAAATTCCACCAAGGAATAAATGGTCGATGCTTGCTCATTATTCTTTGCAACAAACCAGATTTCATCTCTTCTAAACAACTCGCTTGTCATTGTAGATAAATCATGTGATGTGAAAATAAGTTGCGCCTTATTAGAATTCGATTCAACATTTCTGTATAGTTCTATAATATATTTTAATAATTTAGGATGTAATTTAGCATCTAATTCGTCTATAATAAGCGTGCTACCCAAAACAAGACTTGTTGCAATAAATGGGAGCATTCCAAATAGCTTTATAGTGCCATTTGATTCTTCAAACAAATCAAGCTCGAATGATTTGTTATGAACTACGTGCTTGGTAAATATTTTCATATTACTTTCTTCTTTATCTTCAACACGATAATCGTCTATGTCAATATCCATTTCTCTTATCATATTTAGAATAAGCATCTTTATTTTATCAGATTCAGAGACACCTATACGCATCTCTGATAAAGGACTTCCGTAATTAAATAGTTCAATATCACTTTCAAACCAACCAATAATATCCCTAACCGTTGGATTTTTCTTGTGAGTAATAGCAAGATATGATAGTAATGTTAATGTCTCAGTTAAATCTGAAACGACAAGCTTTTTTAATGAACCCATTAATTGACAAGGTTTTTCTAAATGAATATCCCTAATAAATAAAGGTGTATGCCTCGTGCCCTCAATGTTCTTCTTATGAAGGCTTTCGTATATTACAACATCATTTTTTACAGTAAGATTATATTTATATTCTGCAAGCTTTGTTCTGAAAAACAATTCAAACTTGGTTGGAGCATTTAATGACTCTTTTGAAAACTTAAACGGTAAAGTCGGTGATTTCTTTAAATCCTCCGAACAATTCCTACCTCTTTTATCACAAACAGCGCAAATCGGTCGCATGATCTTTCGTATAAGATTATTTAATGCTTCAATGACATTAGATTTACCACCACCGTTTGGTCCATAAATGACTGCTAACGGTAAAAACTGTTCTCCATCCGAATCGACAATAATTTTATCGCTATGCTCTGAAATTGCCGTAGACGCTTGCATATCAAGTGTTAAGCAATCCTTGATACTCTTGAAGTTTTCAACTGTAAATTGACATAACATATTGTAACCTCCTGAATTATTAGCTCATATATTTGTAGTATATGCAAAAAACACTAAAGTAACCATTAAAATATGAGGTTTTTTCTCATTAATTATATTACATAATTATTTAAACGTCAATGATTCCAATAAAAAAAAGGGCATTTCTGCCCTTTTTATAATTATAAAATAATCTCTTGCCCACCGTCGCCAATTTCGGAAACATAAAAATCCGCTTTCAGTCCGCTACGTTCAGCATAATTCTTACCAACCTGTTCAATGAACTGCGATACAGCATCTTCACGCACAATACTGACCGTACAGCCACCAAACCCTGCGCCTGTCATGCGTGAGCCTAGTACACCTTCTATTTTCAGAGCTTCCTCGACCATGATGTCAAGCTCGGAGCAAGACACCTCGTACAAATCACGCAAAGATTCATGTGAACCAATCATCAGCTTGCCAAATGCTACTAACTCGTTCGCTTCTAATGCCGCAATGGAGCGGATTACACGGTCATCCTCATATACCACGTGCTGTGCACGGTTTTTGATGATTGGGTCTGTCAATACATCGCTATTCGCATCAAAATCCACCACCGATATTTCCCCTAAGCAGGACGCTTGTGGCAACCTTGTTTGGAGCAATGCAAGCGCTTGGTCACATTGTGCACGTCGTTCATTGTATTTTGAGCTGCCGAGAGAATGCTTGTTGTTGGTGTTGCTAATGACGATTTTGTAGCC
>JACMMQ010000159.1 GCA_014378955.1 Clostridia bacterium | reverse complement strand
GCAACAAGCTCGCACCTCAAAAAACACAACATATAAAGATTTTATATTGTAATTAGTATAACAAACAACTAAATATCGGGGAGCTTGTGCTTACAGGCTGAGAGGAAGTGACTATGCCACTTTGACCCTATGACCTTTTATTTTCGGATAAAGGGTCAGTGACCTGATTTGGATAATGCCAACGTAGGGATTTTACATTAAATTATTAATGGGATATGCCTTTTGGGGCATGTCCCATATTTTATTGAGGAGGAAATGGATAATGGAAACAAAGCAAAGTATTTCAAATGTAAGCAGTGGACTTTTATGGTTTGGTGCGGCAATATCAATTGCGGAAATTATAATGGGTACATACATTGCACCGCTGGGGTTTGCAAAGGGGTCTGTGGCAATTGTGCTTGGGCATGTGATTGGGATATTTCTGCTTTATCTTTGTGGGCTGATTGGTGCTGAGAGTAAGCTGGCATCCATCCAATCGAGCAGAATATCGTTTGGTAAGTATGGCTCGTATATTTTTTCAGTGCTGAATATATTACAGCTCATCGGTTGGACAGCGATTATGATTATTTCCTGTTCTAAGGCATTAGGTGCTGTTGGCGGTGGGCTGAACGAAGCCACTTGGTGCTTGATTACTGGTGCATTGATTATTGTTTGGATTTTGGTTGGGATGAAAAACTTGGGCAAGCTCAATTCAATCGCCGTAGGTGCGCTGTTTGTGTTAACGCTTGTTTTGAGCTTTTTAATCTTCAAGTCAGCGTCGGCGGGGGCTGTAGAAGGCACAATGACATTTGGCAGGGCGCTTGAGATTAGTATTGCAATGCCACTTTCGTGGTTGCCGTTAATATCGGACTACACACGCTTTGCCAAAAAGTCTAAGCAAGCGGCAATCGTGAGCAGTGTTGCCTATTTCATCGGGAGCACATGGATGTACCTCATCGGTCTGGGTGCGGCGATTTATGCAGGTACTTCTGACATCACACAAATTTTAGCCGCTGCTGGTCTTGGCATCGCCGCTTTGATTATCGTGGTCATGGCAACGGTCACCACAACATTTTTAGATGTATACTCCGCTGCGGTCAGCTTTACCAATATTCGCAAAAAGACGAACGAAAAGCTTGCCGCTATTGTGGTTTGTGTACTCGGGACGTTGATTGCTATCTTTACACCGATTGAAGCATATCAAGACTTTTTATTGTTAATCGGCTCGGTGTTTGCACCGATGATCACCATTCTTATTACCGATTATTTCATCTTCAAAAAAAGAGATATCAGCGGTATGATTAATATTACAAATATCGTGCTTTGGGTGGTTGGTTTCATGCTTTATCGTTGGTTTTTATCAATTGATACGCTTTTGGGCAGTACCGTACCCGTCATGATAATCATTAGCATTTTATGCATCCTCGTACACTATGCCAGTAAAAAATTTACACAACAAAAATAGGAGGTAATCACCATGTTTGAAAAAATATTAGAAAATGTTCAAAAAAACCCACCGCTCGTGCATAGCATCACCAATTACGTCACGGTCAATGACTGTGCCAACATCATCCTAGCGTGCGGTGGTTCACCCATCATGGCGGATGATTTGAGCGAGGTGGCGGAAATCACCACGATATGCAATTCTCTTGTGATTAACATTGGCACATTGAACGAACGCACCATACAATCCATGATTATCGCAGGCAAAAGAGCGAATGCGCTCAATCATCCTGTTATTCTTGACCCTGTGGGTGCTGGGGCTTCCACGCTTAGAACTGGGACGGTTGAGAAGCTATTAAAAGAGGTGAAATTCGCTGTCATTCGTGGCAATATTTCTGAAATCAAGACCGTGTATCAGGGCAGTGGCACCACACAAGGGGTGGATGCCGATGTGAATGATGCCGTCACCGAAAAGAATATACATGAAGTAATTGCCTTTGCGAAAGCGTTAAGCGCCCAAACAGGTGCCGTCATCGCCATTACGGGTGCAACCGATATCGTCGCAAATAGCGAAGGTGCTTATATCCTCAAAAATGGACACCCCCTCATGTCAAAAATAACGGGCACTGGGTGCATGCTCACCACCGTTATCGGGAGCTATTGCGGTGCGAACGCGGATGCTATTTTCGAAGCAACCGCCGCCGCTGTCAGTGTAATGGGACTGTGTGGCGAGCTGGCACATGCAAAGCTTGAAAATGTGAACGGTGGCATCTCCACCTATCGCACCTTCCTCATTGATTGTATGAGTCAAATGAATGCGAACATTTTAAACGGAGGACTGAAAATTGAAAGAGCATAAGCAAGCGATGCTACTCTACCTCGTGACGGACAGAGCTTGGCTTGGTGAGCAAGCCTTGTCCCAACAGGTCGAACAAGCAATACAAGGTGGCGTAACGTGTGTACAATTGCGTGAAAAGAATATGGCGGATGCGGACTTTTTAAATTTGGCTAAGGAAATCAAGCTTATCACCGATCGCTATAAAATACCGTTTATCATCAATGACAATGTGGACGTCGCAATCGCTGTGAATGCGGACGGCGTGCATGTTGGGCAAAGTGATATGCGTGCAAGCAACGTGCGTGCGCGCATTGGCGACAAAATAGTAGGCGTTTCTGCGCAAACGGTGGAACAGGCGGTATATGCCGAGCAATGTGGTGCAAGCTATATTGGCGTGGGTGCGGTATTTTCCACCACAACAAAGCTAGATGCGAATACGCTATCCCTTGAAACGCTGTCGCATATTTGCAAGGCGGTCTCCATTCCAGTGGTGGCGATCGGTGGCATCAATGCACAAAACATTGCACAGCTCAAGGGCAGTGGCATTGACGGCGTTGCAGTGGTTTCAGCTATTTTAGCACAAAAGGATATTTTAGAGGCAACCAAAGGCATGAGAATTTTAGCGGAAGGCGTGATCGCATGAAAACGGTATTAACCATTGCTGGCTCTGATTGTAGTGGCGGTGCAGGCTTACAAGCGGACATCAAAACCATTACCGCACACAAAATGTATGCGATGAGCGTTATCACCGCCCTAACCGCACAAAATACCACGGGCGTGTACGGCGTGTGCGAGACGACGCCTGATTTTGTGGGGCAACAGCTTGACTG
>JACMMQ010000020.1 GCA_014378955.1 Clostridia bacterium | reverse complement strand
GCCCTCATGCATACGACTTTTATGCTGAAAATAGTTTGCAAGCCTTATTTATACATCCACTGCTTGAGGCAATTCCATCTGTTTCTATACCACCTGTCACGGATGGCAAAAATATGCAGTTTCTATTTGAACAGCTTTTAGATCTTTTTATCAATCGTAATGAAGTGAACCTTTTATTACAAAAAGCAATTGTACTTCAAATTATTTATCAAATCATTACTGCTGTTACACCGCAATATAATCACACGAACCTCCCCCCTTCGCCCCACCACAAAACGCTTAAAAAGGTGTTAAACTACATTGAACGCAATTTCCATCAACCTATACAGCTTAAGGATTTAGCGTCACTTGCACAATTAAGCCCTGCGCACTTGCACAAGATATTTACAAAAACCCTCGCCATTACACCCAATCAGTTCATCCTCAATCGACGCCTGCAAAAAGCGAAGGAATGCTTGCTCAAGACAGATGTGGCAATTTATACGGTTGCAGACCTGTGTGGCTTTCAAAACGCTGCGTATTTCACCACTGTATTTCATCAAGTGGTCGGCTGTACCCCCTCAGAATTTCGGTTGAAATCAAGCTATTTATAGCATTAAAAAAAATCGCCCCCATAAGAGAGCGGTTTTTTATATGATATTAAATTTCCATAATAACAGGTAAAATCATAGGCTTACGTCTTGTTTTACCCATGAGATAATCACTGATGACATTTTTCAGTGTTGTTTTAAGTGTTGCCCAATCACTGACTTTTTGTTGTTCACAGCGTGCTAGGGTGTTCTTTGCAAGCTGTTTTAGATGTTCCATCAGCTCCTCGGCTTCACGTACATACACAAACCCACGAGAAATGATGTCAGGGCCTGCAATCACTGAGCCTGTTTCGCTTGAAATGGTTACAACCACTACAATCAAGCCGTCCTGTGCCAAATGCTTGCGATCACGCAATACAATATTGCCTACATCGCCAACGCCCAGCCCGTCTACCAAAATCTTACCAGAGGTAACTGACCCCGTGATCTTTGCTTCTTCTTCATCCAGCTCAAGCACCTTGCCAATGTCCATCACAAAGATGTCTTTGCTGTCCATGCCTAAGCTTTGTGCCAATTTTCCATGCTGCTGTAAATGTCGGAATTCACCATGCACAGGCATAAAGAATTTCGGCTTCACCAAGCTATGCACAAGCTTCAATTCCTCTTGGCATGCATGTCCTGAAACGTGTACTTCTGCTAATGATTCATAAATAACATCTGCACCACGCTTAAACAGCTCATTGATTACCTTGGATACAGTCTTTTCATTGCCTGGAATTGGACTTGCAGAAAGCACGACCAAATCTCCAGGGATAATATCAATCTTGCGATGATCGGCAAATGCCATGCGATAGAGTGCTGACATCGGCTCACCCTGGCTGCCTGTGGTAACGATCGCTACTTTATTATTTGGGTATTTTTTGATTTCGTCAATTGTAATTAAGGTGTTTTCAGGAATGGTTAAATAGCCCAATTCCATCGCAACAGCGGATACATTTTCCATGCTTCTGCCGTTAATTGCAACTTTTCTACCATATTTCACAGCCGCATTGATAATCTGCTGCAAGCGATGAACATTGGAAGCAAAGGTTGCTACCATGATGCGTTGATCGCTATGACGGAAAATTTCGTCTAAGGCATCACCAACCGTGCTCTCTGACATAGTATAGCCTGGACGTTCTACATTGGTGCTATCGCAAAGGAATGCTAGCACACCCATTTTGCCTAATTGTCCTAATCTTGCTAAATCCATAATTTCGCCTTCAAGAGGTGTAAAGTCCACCTTGAAGTCCCCAGTATGTACAACAATGCCTACAGGGGTGTGAATTGCCAAAGCGACAGAATCTGCAACGCTATGTGTCACACGAATAAACTCTACCTTCATGCAACCCAAGGTGACATCGTCACCTGCTTTGACGGTTATGAGCTTTGTTGATTGCAACAGTCCATGCTCCTTGAGCTTGCTTTGTACCAAACCAAGCGTAAGCCTTGTACCATATACGGGTACGTTTATTTGCTTCAATACATAGGGCAACGATCCAATATGGTCTTCATGACCATGCGTCAACACTATACCCCTTATCTTGTCCGCATTTTTCACTAAATAGGACACATCCGGGATTACGAGATCGATACCTGGCATCTCAATATCGGGAAATGCCAATCCACAGTCTACAACGACAATATTATTGCCATACTCGAATACTGTCATGTTTTTACCAATCTCATTGAGTCCGCCCAGCGGAATGATTTTCAGTTTTAATTTTTTCGACACGTTTCTACCTCCATTTTATTTTTCCGATCAGACACAAACCAGTCACAACAAGGACTGGTAATACGACCACCGTTCAAAAACATCATTACTATTATAGCAGTATTTCGACTAAAAATAAAGCGTTTTTTCAATAATTTCCATATTATATAAACTAATCCACGTTGTGCTTTTGTATGGCTTGAATTTTTTGCGAAAAATCTGCGGTTAATTCCTGTGCAAATTCTTGGCTATAGCCTTCCGCAACGACACGACATTCTGGTTTTTGTGCATGTGGCATGACCATCACCCAACCGCCATCCTTGAATATTTTGACACCCTCGGTGGTTTCAATGGGCAAGCCATCTGCTGCTTCCACCATTTTACGCATCACCCTACCCTTTAAATGGTCAGGACAAAACACCTAGGTGTGTGCCTTGAATACATCACCCAACGCTTGCACCCATTTAGACATTGTCGTTTGTTGTGTTTTCATGCTTTCTAGTAGTTTGAATAACGCGCCAGCCGCATCAAAACGCAGGACATACTGCTCGCTAAATACGAATGGACGCTTGGTGTGCTTTAAAATTTCGTGCATGACATCGGTCGCTGCCGATTTCACACGAATGGTTTTGCTTGTTGTGGCTTGATCACTGCCTTGACTGCTCATAGAGGTGAGCAACAGCGGTTCATTTATCAAGCCTTTGTGCATCACATTTGTCAATAAAAGCTCTGTATGCTGTGCAGATACTTCTGTGCCCTGCTCATCAAACAAGCGAAAATTCTCACCATTACGAGCAATCAAAATCCCCGCATCGCATCGCTCTTGTCGTGTGATGGCGGACAGTGCATCTGCCTGGTCAACCGTAATGATATGCACGCCAAAAATAACAGCCATTGCACCCAAAACCTTTGACACAACTTGCGATTTGCAGTGCAATGCAATTTTTGACTTAAGCGCATAGCTACCCAGCACGGTTGACATAATCTGCACATAATAGCGCCAAAATTCTTCAATCTTACGCATGGCTTTAATATGCTCTGCCTCCGCACGCACAAAATCCTCACGCGCAAAAATGTTTTCAAGCTTACGCTCCATGCTACGGGCAATGTTAAAGCCTTGGCTACCTAAAAAATCGATGCAAAGCTTGCCATCATCACACAGCGCAAAATGCACCCCTCCATCAAGTGCGAAGAAGGCGATGCCTAAGCGTGTGACTGGGAGCATTTGCTGACCAAAATCAACCACGGTGTTACCAGCGGACATAAGCCCTGCGACAAGCGCATCCTTTAGCATTTGAATTGCCATGTCATCGTCAGCACTCACTGAGATACTAGTATTTGCGCCCATCATTGCACCAAATGCTGTGCCTAAGCGAGATGCAAATTCAGGTGTCACATCCACATTGATTTCACCACTGATGCCACGCTCACCAAACAACGACCGATTGGTACGACTTCCCCACACCAAATTGGCTGTGACGATTGCACCACCTTCGACCGTTTTTGCAGGCCATATTTTAATGGAAGGCTTGATAATTGCCTTTTCGCCTATCATCGTGCGATCACCAATTACGCTTTTTTCATAAATTTGTGCTTGAATGCCTACATTGACAGACCCACAGATTGTGCACCCTCTCAGCTGTGCTTGACTGCCTATTTTTG
>JACMMQ010000158.1 GCA_014378955.1 Clostridia bacterium | reverse complement strand
CATTGGACGCTCTGATTTTCCAGGGGGAGACGAGGGAGCGCTCATTGACAACATTAAAAGCAAGATTTTTACATTGCCTGAACAAACGGTGGTGTATCCTGGACATGGCGGCAAAACCACCATTGCACGGGAAAAAATCCATAATCCAATAGTGGGTTGGTGAGGATATGCTAACGGTTTACGTCAAGGGGCATCAGGTATTGTATGATGCAGAGCATATCGTGCGGTTATTTTTTCAATGGCAAAAGGTACAATGTGTAAGCTGTGAGCAATTGCCAGAGATAACACAAGAAACTTATTTGACCAGTGAATTTTTGATGCAAGGCAATAACATGCAAAGTGTTGTGACTTTATATTTCGAAGGCAAAACATATACCGCACAAGCATCCATCCCACATCATGGAAAATATTCTCGTGACCAAAAAACGGTGATAAAGCTAGCACTGTACCGAGCACTCAAGCAAGCCATAGACTTAGCCACGCCATGGGGGACAATGATTGGCATTAGACCTGCAAAAATTGTGCGTGAATGGCTAGAAGAGGGTAAAAGTGAGCTTGAAATTATCGCAATAATGACTGAGCAATTTGAAACAAAGCCAGAAAAGAGTGCACTTGTTTTAGCGGTGGCACAAGCTGAAAGAGACATACTACAAAAAATATCACCACACAATATTTCACTATACATTGGCATCCCATTTTGTCCAACACGTTGTTTGTATTGCTCGTTTATTTCAATGGATATTGCACGTGCCAAAATGTTTATTGCGCCGTATTGTGATGCATTGGTGCAGGAAATCAAGCATACCGTGCAATTAGTAGAGGCAAACGGGCTTAAAATAGACACCATATATATGGGCGGTGGCACACCGACTGCACTGTCTGCCTCACAGCTCGAAAAGATTTTGTATAATTTGCAGGCAAATCTGCATAATCATAGTATACTAGAGCTTACGGTGGAAGCAGGACGGCCAGACACAATTGATTGTGAAAAGCTTAAGGTTTTAAAGCAATATGGCACAACACGCCTGTCCATCAATCCGCAAACCATGCACGATAAAACACTAGGCTTAATTGGTCGTCAGCACACAGCGGAGCAAGCGATAATCGCTTTTGAATTGGCACGATCTATGGGCTTTGATAACATTAACATGGATTTAATTGCAGGCTTGCCAGAGGAAACACAAGCATTATTTGAACAGAGCATTGAAAAGATTGGACGGCTTTCGCCCGATAGCATTACCGTACATTCACTATCGGTGAAAAGAGCGGCAACGCTCCAGCAAGACATCGATCAATACACGATGACACAGGCTGAAACGGTGTCCGATATGCTGATGATTGCACAGCAATATGCGGCGCATAACGGATACGACCCCTATTATATGTATCGCCAAAAAAACACCTTGGGCAACCTCGAAAATGTCGGATATGCACAGCCTGGCAAGGCATGCCTTTACAACGTTTTGATGATGGAGGACTGTCAAACGGTCATTGGCTTAGGGGCTGGTAGCATGACAAAATGGGTGCTAGGCGAAGGAAAATTAGAGCGAAATCAGAATTACAAGCATGCTGAGGAATATGTCAAGCACATTGATGACGTTTTGAGAAAAAAAGACAGCGCATTTAATATAAATTTGAGGTGAAAGCATTGATTTACCTACATGAAACCGACCAGCCTTCAGACAAAATTAAGCTTGCAGTCCAAGATCAGCGTGCTTTCATTCAAACACTTGGGGTGCAAGAATTAACCGATTTAAATGCAGTGATTGCAAGGGGTGAGGGCGATCAATTGATTGCTGATTGTGAGAAAAAGCACGCACTTGATATTGAGCGAATTTCTCAAACAATTTTTAATAAGCAAGACGAATTGGGCGTCGTACTCATTGCAGGACCCTCATCCTCCGGCAAAACAACCTTTTCAAACCGCCTGCGAGAAAGCCTGTTTGTACGTGGTATTACCTGTCATGTGATATCAACCGATGACTATTTTTTATCGGACAATGATGCACGTCGTAAAAATGGCGAGGTGGATTGGGAAAGCTTGGACATTGTGGATACCGAATTGTTTGACCAACATATGAATGCGTTAAATCATGGCGAAACAATCGAACTCCCGTTTTTTAATTTTTTGAACGGAAGCCGTGAATGGCATGGTAATAAGATAAAACTGCTTGACAAGCATTTGATTGTGGTGGAAGGTATTCATGGACTAAACCCCAAATTAGCGCCTAACTTGCCAGAAACGCTCAAGTATAAGCTGTATGTCAGCCCGATCCCTCAAATGACTTACCGTGGGGAACACATTGCACCGAGTAGCTTTCGCCTATTACGTCGCTTGGTACGAGATCATTTATACCGTGCGGCAAAAGCGGAGGATACGTTGGCACGCTGGCAGTCAGTGAGACAGGGCGAGGTCAAGAATATTTTCCCATTTATCGCGGAAGCGGATGACGTGTTCAATTCAACGTTGCCGTATGAACCAGCTGTGTTACGAGAGCAGGCATTAGCGTTGCTTACAAACATCCCGGAAAATACGATGCAATATGAATTTTATGAGCCCATTCGTGAAATGCTTAGGGATATTGTGTCGTTACCAACCACTAACATTCCGAATTATTCTTTGCTGCGTGAATTTATTGGTTAGTATTGAGAAAAAACATTATTTGCCAGCAGGAATCATCCGTGTGTTTGTCGAATAAGTACAGTAAATTTGCGAGGGGAGATTTGAATATTGATCACAGTGAGTTTAATTTCGAGCAAAGATGGGGAAATCAAGCGTTTTTTTGAGGGTATGAATAGGCGTGAGGAAATCGAATGTGCTGTTGCCGAGTGGATATGTACCTTTCGTGAACTACATAGTGCAATGCCCGTCATAGCAAAACTGTTAGAGGGTGACTTTGACATCAAACTATGGATACAAGAGGATGAAGGCGATGTAAAGGAAATTAAGCAGCAATATTTAGCGAGGTGGCTCCAACAGTCCATCAGCGCTTAATTAATATGAAGGAGGATGTAAAATGGACAAAAACTTTTTTAACGACCTCAAGGAAAAGGTTTCCGAAACTGCGAAAACTGCATTCAAAAAGTCAAACGAATTGATGGAAATAACCAAGCTTAGCTTGGCAATTGGTGATTTAAAATCTAAAATCACAGGTGCATACAAGGACATGGGAAAAGCCGTGTATGATGTACATTGCCAAGGTGCAACCATCGGTGATGTGCTAGAAGAAAAGTGCAATGAAATTGATGGGTATGTGGAGGAAATTGCATCACTCAAGGAAAAAGTCGCAGCACTCAAAAATGAAACAATATGTCCCGATTGCCAACACTCGAACAAACCAGAGGCGAATTTTTGTGCTTCTTGTGGCAAGGTGTTAGAGGATAAGGAATAAAAGGCTAAACATAATTTAAATATTTCACAAAAGAGTAGACAATTGTCTACTCTTTTTGCTGTTATGAAACCTTACTTTCTTTT
>JACMMQ010000157.1 GCA_014378955.1 Clostridia bacterium | reverse complement strand
TGGCTTTATTGGCGGTTTGGTCATTTTAGAAAAACACATGAGTGGTACAATGGTAATTGTCATGTCGAGCGTGCTAGTGCTTTATTTGGGAGGGGCTAAAATACGACATTTTGCCATTCTCAGTATGCCGGCAATCTTAGGGGTAATTGGATTAGTTGCGGTTGAGTCCTACCGATTGGCAAGATGGGAAACATTTTTAAACCCTTGGAAGGATAAGCTTGGCAGTGGCTATCAGGTTGTACAATCACTTTTGGCAATTGGCTCTGGTGGTATATTTGGGCTAGGACTCGGGCAGAGTAGACAGAAATATTTATACATTCCAGAAGCGCATAATGATTTTATATTTTCAATTTTAAGTGAAGAGTTGGGATTTGTAGGTGCTTCCGTTGTCATCGTTCTATTTTTATTACTCATATGGCGTGGCATAAAAATTGCGGTCAATGCGCCTGACACATTTGGCTCACTTTTAGCAGGTGGCTTGATATCGCTGATCGCTTTACAAATCATTATTAACATTGCCGTGGTAACAGCCTCTATGCCTGCAACAGGCATGCAGCTACCGTTTTTCAGTGCTGGTGGGTCGTCAATGGTGTTTATGCTGTCGGGGATGGGTATGATATTGAGCGTGTCAAAATTTTCAAGCAAGAAAAACTTGTGAGAATAAGTATTTTTTAACGTATAAATATGCAATTATTGACAATGTCAAGAATAGAGTGATATGATATAATAGAAGCTAAACAGTCAATTATTGGCTCATATGGGCACTGGAACACATCCATTTTCGTTTGCATAGTATGTAATGAGAAAAGCAAACCGGTGGAGGTGTAAATATGAGCAAAATAGTCATAACCGGTGGCAATAGATTAGAAGGAGATGTTTTGATTAGCGGTGCGAAAAATGCAGTGTTACCAATCATGGCGGCAACGATTTTAAACGCAGGGTTAAACATCATTCACCATTGCCCCAGGCTTAGCGACGTAGAGGGTTCACTCAATATATTAGAAGCACTTGGTTGCACGGTAAAACGTGAGGATGATACGGTTATTGTCGATTCTACAACCATTTCAAAGCACAATGTCCCAGACCATCTCATGCGTGAAATGCGCTCGTCCGTTATATTTTTGGGCTCTATTATTGCAAGGTGTAAGCAAGCGGTCATCAGCACACCGGGTGGGTGTGAAATAGGTCCGAGACCAATCGACCTACATACCAATGCACTTAAGAAAATGGGTGTACATATAGAAGAGTCACATGGCTTTATTCATTGCAGTGCGGATCGATTAAAGGGTGCAGAAATACATTTGCACTCACCCAGTGTAGGTGCTACTGAAAACATTATGCTTACAGCGGTTTATGCTGAGGGAACGACGGTTATTTATAATGCGGCAAAAGAACCTGAGGTGATGGACCTACAGCTTTATTTGCAGGAGATGGGCGTAAGGATCAGAGGGGCTGGCACAAGCACCATCGTCATAGAGGGTGGATGTCCGTTGCATGAGGTTGAGCACACTGTAATTGCAGATCGCATCGAGGCTTTTACCTATCTAGCAGCTGCGGCGCTCACCCGTGGAAGCGTCCGCGTGCAAAACGTCGTGCCAGAGCATCTGTATTCAGCCATTGCGATTATGAGAGAATGCGGGTTGAATATAAAAATTGGCAAAACCGATGTGAGTGTGACGCGACATGGTATCCTTCGTCCCATTAAAAAGATTTATACATTGCCATATCCGGGTTTTCCAACTGATATGCAAGCACCAATGACGGCGATGCTCTCTATCGCTCGTGGAACAAGTGTGGTGAGTGAAACGATATTTAAAAACCGTTTTCGATACACCGATGAACTCACACGTATGGGTGCAGATATTCACGTTGAAGGGCAAGCTGCCGTCATTAGAGGTGTACATAAATTAACGGGTGCCCCTGTGTATTCACCTGATTTACGGGGTGGTGCGGCGCTTGTTATCGCAGCACTCGCAGCGGAGGGTGAAACGGAAGTAAATGACATTTCGCACATTGAACGTGGTTATGAAGAAATCGTTGAAAAATTTGCCCAATTAGGAGCAACCATTCAAAAGGTGGAAACTAAGGATGAAAATAAACAGCAAACGTAATGCTGAAAAGGTCATTCCATTACGAAAAAAAAAGCGTCGTATCTTTTGGACAAAGCCGCGCATCTTAATTTTGATGGTGGCGGCTCTTGTCCTTTGCGTGCTTTTTTTACCGATTTTTCAATTTAATACATTTGTAGTCACAGGCAATAAAAATTTGCAACGTGAGCAAATTATGGATAAAGCAAGTGTCGCAGCAGGCACGAACCTTTTTCGTATTAATCTCAAGCGTGTGAAGGACAATATCAAGAGATTGCCCTATGTCGAAGAGGTCGAGGTGCATCGCAAATTGCCTGATCAAATATCCATTGAGGTCAAAGAGCGGACACCTATGTATCAAGTCGCTTTCAATGGTGTTTTCCTCATTTTATCAGAAAAGAACGAGGTGCTAGAAATTGTCTCGAAAATGCGTGCGGGCATTCCACAGCTTAAAGGGCTGGTTTTTCAAAATTTTAAATTAGGACAACCTATCCCCGTGGCGGACATTTTAACATCACAGGCATCTAGAATTACCATCGAGCAAATTCAAGCATTTGAACTACTTAAGCGCACCACTTCGGTGGATGTGACAAACCCAAATCATATTTGGATGTGCTTGGATGATGTCGTGAAAATAGACATTGGGAATATGACAGAGGTCAATTACAAGTTTACATTTTTAAAGAAGATTTTAGAAGAAGTACCCAAGGGACAAAAGGGTACGATCACTGTGAATCAAAATGGCCGCGCCATGTTCAATGCAGATTAAGGGGGAGGAAATAACAAATGAAGAACATAAAATTTCAAATTGCAATTGGTTTAATTTGTTTGATTTTAGGCTTTGTGATACCCTTGCAATATAGGAGTGTTGTGAAAATCAACAAGCAAAGTAGCATACAAGAGCAGCGTGTAAGCGTGCTACAGGATGAATTGAAAAAATTGCAGGAAAAGTATGATAAATCATACACGCAGATTTTGCAGTACGAAAAGGATTTGAATGCAATTCGGCAAACCACCTCAGAAAGTAGTGACTATGCAAAAACATTGCTCGATCAGCTCAAGCGTGCTGAGGTGTTGGCTGGCATGACCGAACTAGAGGGTGTTGGCGTGCAATTGACACTCAATGATAGTAAACTTAAAAACCCAGGCACTGTCGATGAAAACGCCTTTATTTTGCACGATCAAGATGTCATGATGATTCTGAACGAACTACGTGCCGCTGGTGCTGAGGCTATTTCTATAAGCGATGAGCGCGTACTGGCAACCACGGAAATTCGTTGTGTAGGACCTACTGTTAGCATCAATAATAATAAATATGCACCACCGTTTATCATCAACGCAATAGGTGAAGCAGACCGTTTGGAGGCATCCATTAATTTGCGTGGCGGCGTCAAGGATTTGCTAGAAAAGTATGGCGTGGAGGTTACTGTTAAAAAAATGGCAAAGGTGGTTGTGCCTCGCTATAAAGGTGCTGTAACCTTGAAATATGCGACAACTGTGACGAAGAAAGAGGAGGTTAAGCCATGATTGTATTATTTTGCCTCGTAATTGGTTTAATCGGGGGTATTTATGCAGATGTTTATATACCTCAGCAGTATGCGCTGTTTGTAGCGATAGCGATATTGGCGGCACTGGATTCTATTTTTGGTGCAGTTGTAGCGGTATTGCATAGAAATTTTGATTTGAATATCTTTTTATCTGGCTTTTTTGGCAATGCAGTTTTAGCAGCATTGCTGGCATATGTGGGTAAAGCTTTGGGCGTAGACATCTATTTAGCGGCAATCATTGTGTTTGGCACAAGGTTATTACAAAATTTTGCATTAATTAGAAGATTTCTCTTGAATAAATACTCGAAAAAGGATACAATAGGATAAAGTGGTTTTGATACTAATTCGGATTAGAATTTACTGCAACTATTTTCCGTTTCTTTGAATGAACGTATTTATTTGAGCATTTTTACCATAAGTTGAAACGCAAAATAGTATGATAATGTCTTAAGGGGGATATTAAACGTGTTAGAATTTGAAAATGAGATTTCCGGAATTGCAAAAATTAAAGTAGTCGGTGTTGGTGGTGGCGGTAATAATGCGGTTAACCGTATGATTGCGGCATCACTATTAGGCGTTGAATTTATTGCGGTGAATACGGACAAGCAGGCTTTGATGAAATCAGAAGCACCCATTAAGATTCAAATAGGTGAAAAATTGACAAGAGGGCTTGGTGCAGGTGGCAAGCCTGAGGTTGGACATAAATCAGCAGAAGAGAGCAGAGAAGAAATCGCACAAGCGATCAGGGGTGCAGATATGGTATTCGTTACCGCAGGCATGGGTGGCGGTACAGGCACGGGTGCAGCACCGGTTGTTGCTAGTGTAGCAAAGGAATTAGGCATATTGACCGTGGGCGTCGTCACCAAACCATTTTTGTTTGAAGGCAGACCACGCATGAACAATGCAGATGCAGGCATCAATGAGTTAAAAGCACATGTTGACACATTGGTCATCATTCCAAATGACCGTTTATTGACCATTAGTGAAAAGAAAATTTCCTTTTTAGAAGCCTTCAATATGGCAGATGATGTGTTGAGACAAGGTGTCAAGGGTATTTCAGACTTGATTACAGTGCCTGGTGTTATCAACTTAGACTTTGCAGATGTACAATCCACCATGCAAGACGCAGGGCTGGCACACATGGGCGTTGGTCGTGCAAAGGGCGAAAACAAGGCGGAGGAAGCGGCTCGTTATGCGATACATAGTCCATTGCTTGAAACCTCTATTGAAGGTGCAAAGCAGGTGCTTATCAATATTTCAGGTAGCAGGGATTTAGGCTTGTTTGAAGTGAATGACGCAGCGAACCTGATACAAGCAGCAGCTGACCCAGATGCCAGCATCATTTTCGGGACAACCATTGATGACACGTTAGAGGATGAAGTGCTAGTCACAGTAATTGCAACAGGCTTTGAACGTGGCACACCACGTGCGTCATTTGCGCCAACACAACAAGCAAAAACCACAGGACAATCTAACCAAAGGGATATTCACGTGCCAAGCTTTGTGCAAAAGCCGAATACAAATACCTATAATAATCACGCTTCACAAGCACCAAAACAAGAGAGCGAAGATGTTGACATTCCATTTTTCTTGAGAAATTCGAAGAAGTTTTAATAGAATTCATACAAACATTTAGAGATGTTCAATCGAGCGTCTCTTTTTTTGTATAAAAAATACTAATTTAAGATTAGTATAAGCCATTGACAAACACGTGCAACACGTGTTATATTATTTGTGAGGGGGATTAACGATGAAAGACAAAGACCTACTAAAACTGTTAAAACAAAATGGTTGGGAAGTCAAAAGGATAAATGGTAGTCACCATATCTTAAAGAAGGACAGTGAAACTGAAATTGTAGCCGTTCATAACCAAGACGTACCAACGGGCTTGCTAAACGCAATTTTAAAAAGAACTGGACTAAAATAGACTGCTTGCGTCCACTCACTAAAATCATAAATGCAGGAGGTTTTTTATATGTACACTTACCCAGCAATCTTTCATAAAGAGGAAAATGCTTATTGGGTTGAATTCCCAGACCTTCAAGGCTGTCAAACACATGGAACAACTTTATCTGATGTTCTTGAATTGGCACAAGAGGCATTAGGACTTTATCTCGTATCGCTTGAAGAGGATGGTGTTACGCCAAATGAACCAAGTAATATTAAAGCCTTCCAAACGGATGAGGACAGCTTCACCACTTTGGTTTGGACAGACATTAATAAATATCGCAGAAATACGAAAGCAGTCAAAAAAACACTTACACTGCCACAATGGATGAACGAAGAGGCAGAAAAAAGGCACTTTAATTTTTCCTCTCTACTTCAAAGTGCCATCTTACAAGAATTAGAAAAACCGTCCAATTAAGGGCGGTTTTTTCGTATTTTAGAAAGTAAGTGCAAACCTTACTTTCTTTTTCTATCGCAAAAAGAAAGTAACAAAGAAAAATACTCTTTGCGTGTTTGGATTTCGTTGTCTGCGGACAACAATAAGGGATTCCATCCCTTAACCCTGGCAGTTTTTTGAAAAAAATTGATTAAAACTTTATTGTTTACTTAATCCCTATAAATGTTTTTGTCCCCTTTTTTCAAAAAGGGGCGGGCGTGGGCAGCGCCCACTCTGTTCCCCACTCTGTTCCCCACTTCGTTCCACTTATTTTGTCG
>JACMMQ010000156.1 GCA_014378955.1 Clostridia bacterium | reverse complement strand
TGCAATTGACTAAAGCCCTGCATTATGTGAGCTATGATAAGTTTGCGCACTTGTCCTTAACGGCACTAAGAAAGCTTATCCCCCATTTAGAAGACGGGCTTTTATATAACGAAGCGTGTAGTAATTTGGGGTACAATCATTCACAACCCGATAAAGGATTAGAAAAACAATACAAGCTGCCCCTCATTCCATCTGAGGATATTTGCAACCCAGTAGTAGTGCGTGCTTTGACTCAAACACGCAAGGTTGTAAATGCACTTATAGACAAGTATGGGAGTCCTACCCATATACATATCGAATTTGCGAGGGATGTTGGAAAATCATATGATGAGCGAAGAAATATTCAAAAAGAGCAAGAAACAAATCGTAAAAAGACCGAGAGCCTTGCAGAAAAGCTCATCCGTGATTTTAATGTTCAGGTAAATGGATTAAATATAACCAGGCTTAGATTGTATGATGAACAAGGCGGAAAGTGCCCCTATTCCTTAGAGCATATAGACCCTAATCGTTTGTTTGAAATTGGCTATGTAGAAATCGACCATATTATCCCTTATAGCAAATGCTTTGACGACAGTTTAAACAATAAGGTATTGGTCAAAACAAGAGAAAATCAACAAAAGGCACAACGTACGCCGTATGAATATTTGGGCGGTGATGCACAGCGATGGAATACCTTTGAGCATTGGATAAATACGTTATCAATAAAGAACGCAAAGAAAAATCGTTTGTTACGTAAAACCCCATTAACCCGTGAAGAGGACATTGAAAAATTCAAAGAGCGAAACATTAAGGACACCCAATATATTGCACGCTTTATGGGGAGCTTTGTAAAGGAAAATCTGATATTTCAAGAGGAAAAATGGGATAATGTACGTGTAGTAAGTGGTAGAATTACAAGCTTTTTGCGCTCACGGTGGGGACTAGGTGCAAAGGATAGAGATGCTGACTGCTTACACCATGCCATGGACGCAGCTATAATTGCAGCGGCAGGGGATGTGAGCATTATTCAAAGTGTCACAAAATATTATCAAGCACAAGAAGATGGCGATATTTATATCGTAGAGAAAGGTTGGAAATTCCCTTTACCATGGATACATTTCAGAGAAGAATTACAAGCAAGAATGAGCAAAAATCCTACTGACAACATAGAATTTTACAAGCTTGACACGTACAAAGACGATTACGAAAAAATTGAACCGATATTTGTATCCCGTGCACCCAACCGTAAAGTGTCAAGTGCGGCGCATAAAGAAACCATACGCTCAAAGAAATATATTGAAAATGAGATAAGCGTTGTTAAAACATCCTTGAACAATATGAAATTGGCAGCCTTAGAAACCATGTTTGATAAGGAAGGCAACAAGCGATTATACGAAGCTATTAAAGAACGCTTACTCATGCATGGTGATAACCCGCAAAAAGCGTTTGCTTCACCCTTGTACAAGCCAACAAACGGCGATAATCCTGCACCAATTGTGCGTAGTATCAAGCTGCAAACCGTTACAAAAACTGGTGTGTTTGTCAATGGTGGTATTGCTGATAATGGCGATATGATACGTGTTGATGTATTTAAAAAGGATGGCAAATTTCATTTAATTCCTATATATGTGCATCATCGAGCTGAATATAAAAAAACGAGGATATTGCCCAATCGAGCGATTATGCAAAATAAACCCGAAAGCAATTGGACTATTATTGATGACAGCTTTCAATTTTGTTTTAGCTTATTTAAAAATGATTTTGTAAGGGTAAAATTAAAAGAACAAGAAATATTCGGATATTATACAAGCACACATCGTGGTACAGGTGCAATCAACCTTATTGCACACGACGGTAGTAAGACATTTGAAGGTGTCGGTGTAAAAACGGCGTCTGCATTTGAAAAATTTCAAGTTGTCGGTGTAAAAACGGCGTCTGCATTTGAAAAATTTCAAGTTGATGTATTAGGGAATATTTCAATAATTAACAAAGAAATGCGACATAGCTTATAATCAATAATCATTGTCGTCAACTTAAGCCGAAGCACACGTATAAAACGTAGGGGCGGGCTTTATGTCCGCCCGAATTTAGTACATTTGGTCAGACACAAGGCTTGCCCCTACAAACAACAATGTTGAGTTGACGACATTAAATCAATAATACAAATAACGATAAAGAAGGGATTTATCATGGCATGGCGCACGCTATTTATCGCAACCCCTACCAAGTTGTCCGTTAAAAATAGTCAGTTATGTATTATTCAAGAGGAAACAGTTACCGTGCCACTTGAGGACATTTCAGTTATTATTTTAGAGTGTCCGCAAATCAACATGTCTGTGGCAACATTAAGCTTATTGTTAGAGGCACGCATAGTGCTTTATACCTGCGACAACAAACATTTGCCAAATGGCGTGCTACTGCCCTTTAACGTTCACAGTCGTCAAACAAAAATGAATCAGGTACATATGGGCTTGACTGAACCCTTTAAAAAAAGGAGCTGGCAGCAAGTAGTCACAAGAAAAATACAAAACCAAGCCAAATGCCTAGAGCTTCTAGAATGCAAAGGAACTGATTACCTTATTAAGCTCAGCCATAATGTGTTATCAGGAGATAGTGACAACCGTGAGGGTGTAGCCGCAAAATATTATTTTGCCCAGCTTTTCGGCAAATTTACACGCTTGGATGAAACGCCGCTCAATGCTGCATTGGATTATGGCTATGCCATTATGCGTGGAGCGGTTGCACGTAGCATTGTGTCCTATGGCTTTATTCCCTGCCTAGGAATTTTTCACCGTAGCGAGGTCAATCAATTTAATTTGGCAGATGATTTCATGGAGGTTTTAAGACCAGTAATCGACTTATGGGCGGCTCAACATATGATAGACCAACACGAGCTGACAAAAGAATATCGTGCACGCTTGGTGAACCTATTGCATCATGATATAAAAATCCGAGATGAAAACCAAACCGTATTGCATGCAATACAAGTAATGCTCTCTTCCTTCTCTTCCGCATGTCAATCAGGCGATTTCAAAAAATTGCAGCTACCCGAGCTTATCCCCTTGCAGCTGCACAGCTATGAGTAGCGAGTTTAGAATATTCATGCGACTTTTGGTATTTTTTGATTTGCCTGTTGGAACAAAGGAAGAGCGGAAAATAGCAACAAGGTTCAGAAAGTTTGTATTAGAAGACGGCTATATGATGGTGCAATTTTCGGTGTATTGCCGTATTTGCAACGGTCAGGATGCGGTCAATAAGCATTTAGCACGATTAAATGGCAATTTACCAAAAAACGGTTCAGTCCGTTGCCTACAAATCACCGATAAGCAGTACGGAAATATGAAATTCATGGCAGGTGAAATATCAAAAACGGAGAAAAAAATGAACAGTGACCAACTAAGTATGTTCTAAATCCTTCATTTTTTTCACAGTAAAAACCCCTCAATGCCTACGGCATCAAGGGGTTTTTAGCTATGCATTATAGCATATCGGAGTGCAAATGGGAACTATAACAAGAAATGCATCATGGAACATTTGAGCCTTATTATAGCATATCGGAGTGCAAATGGGAACTATAACCCTCTTCGCTCCTTCATTTGCTTGTTCAAGATTATAGCATATCGGAGTGCAAATGGGAACTATAACCACTTTGGGTCAATTATTCACTTCCACGGGATTATAGCATATCGGAGTGCAAATGGGAACTATAACC
>JACMMQ010000155.1 GCA_014378955.1 Clostridia bacterium | reverse complement strand
CTGCTGGTTATGTTTTAATCTAAGATTAGTATGAGGTGGGCTTTTTAAATTGAGAGCTTCATATCGGAAATCAAATTCTCCATGACATTTTCAACATGATAATGCCTAGCTTGCACGATACAATTAGCACGCATTTCATCAATCTGATTAGGGTTGTTTATAAAATATACAATTTTTTCTTGCAAATCCTTTTCATCGTTTGCTCGAAAAAGCTTGCCATGTACGTCCTCTTTTATAAATTCCGCATTGTATTTCCAATGTGATGCGATTATAGGAAGTCCTGCTATAAATGCATCGATTACGACCCCCGGAAATCCTTCAGACTCATAATAGGTTGGAAATATCATTGCATCATACACCGATAAACTTTCGTGTATTTCGCTGGGCTGTAAAATACCATTATACTTTATGCTATCCTCTTGGCGGTTAATTATCTCAAAAAAATCCTGTTTATACCGCTCTTGTATTGGCCCATATATATCCAGCGTTACCACTTGCTCGTTATGATTGCGATTGATATGGTTAACAGCCCCAACGGCTATTTCAATTCCCTTTTCTTTAAAAACCCTAGAAAAAAATACTAATTTCAAGGGTATGGTTACTTTTTTATGAACCATTGGTTTAAAATCAAAGTCTCTAAAATTGGGTAAAATCGTCGCATTTATTAACCCGATTTTTTCTAGGTTCACTTTCATTTCGTTCGCTTCCACATACACCCCGTCTATTTTAGCGGTCAAATTTTTATAAAATTGATTTCCTTTTAGAAAATTCGGCAACCAACCACCAATGACGACATATCTAATATCTCTCTTTTGCTTATAATTCCACAACATATACAGCGGCAGTAGCACCTTCAATGCATTTTTATCTGGCATCATAATAAGATGTGAGCAGCTTTTAAAATGCGTATATATTTCCTTAAACACTTGGAATGGTTTGGCTTTAATGTACGATGTATCCGTATATACGATTTGTGCATTTAAAGCTCTTTTTACCAATTCATCTTTTAAAGTTCTCGTTTTTATCGTTTGCCCGTCTAGTTGATTATTTTTATAGCCGAAATTGCCACATATAAAAATTTTCGTCTGTTGCATAAATCAACCTCCGATTTATATATAATGCTTTTTAAACGCATTATAGGCATAGCAAATGACATTATACGTTGCGCAAAAAGGATTAATTCGTTCATGCTTCACTTGGATATGCCATACCGTTTGAATACTTTTTAGTTTATTAGACGATAAGGATTGACTGCATCTTCGATATTGCACCAACGCCTCATTGATGCCACATGCCTGTCTGCCATTTCGCAACAAAAATAGCCACGTCGCATAATCTTCTCCAATTCTCGTCACTGGCATGGTGAAATCTCCTGTTACTAGTCGGTCAACGACAATGGCTGAGGTTGCCAACATGGTATTTCTCAATTGAGATTTATAATCGAGTTTTTCTAAAACATCTCTTTTCCCTTTAATCAATTGATCATTTTCATCAATCATCTCAATTGCAGTGTAACAAATTGCGTTTTCACCTTGTTGCATGAGCGCTATCTGCTTTTCTATTTTTTGCGGATACCATAGGTCATCGCTATCCAAAAAAGCGATGTATCGCCCCTTGGCTAGTGCAATTGCTTTATTCCTTACAACCCCCGCGCCTGCATTTGTTGCTAATCGATGGTACGTAATATTGGGGTGCTTTTGTAGATATGTCGCTATTTTTTGTTGGGAATTATCAGTAGAACAATCATCTACAAGAATGATTTCTATGCATTTATACGTCTGAAGTAAAACCGAATCCAACGTTTTAGCAATGTATTTTTCCGAATTGTAAACAGGAATAATAACAGAAACGATTGCATTGTCAAAATAATTGTTCACGTGTAAATTACACAGCCTTCCTTTTGAGTGCATTGAATACTTTTTCTACAATTTTAATGGCGGACATGCCATAATAATCCCTCAAGTACTTTTGACTTCCTACAATGCTTGAATACAGGTCGTTCAACCCGATCCTTAAAATGGTTGCTCGGTTGCCGTCCAATTCAGCCAACACCTCGCATACAGCACTTCCAAATCCACCCACAATGTTGTGTTCTTCTATCGTAACGATTAAATCATACTGACCTGCACATTGTTCTATCACCGCTCTGTCAATGGGTTTTACGGTTGGAAATGAATACAATGCAACATCATAGCCTTGTTCTTTCAACAGTGCTATCGCTTCCATTGCCTCGTCAATGATACCGCCAGTCGTAAAAAAGACTACTTTTTCGCCCTCTTTGATTTTTATTGCCTTGCCAATCTGAAAATCATCAATGCGATCATGTATACGCTGTTCGCCACCTCTGCCTAGTCTTAGGTAGCACGTACCGTCATGCTGATAAATAGCCCTTGTCGCACATTGTGCTTCCATTGCATCACAAGGTGCAAGCACTGTCACATCAGGCAAAGCCCTCAAAATAGATAAATCTTCTGTCGCATGATGACTCATACCCAGCGGACCATATACAAAGCCACCACCCACACAAACAATTTTCACGTTCGCATGATGGTATGCACAATCATTTCTAATTTGCTCTAAGCAACGTAAGGTTGGAAAATTACCGATGGAATAAATAAACACCGTTTTCCCTTCCAGTGCCATACCCGCTGCAACGCTTGTCATGTTTTGTTCTGCAATACCCGCATTTGTAAATTGTTTTGGAAGCTGTTCCCAAAAAGGTTTCAATACACCGAAGCCTAAATCCCCTACTATAAGCTCAACATTGCGATCGTTTTTTGCCAATTCAATCAAGGTCTTTACAAACGTATCTCTCATGGCTTTTGCGCCTCCAATTCTTTTACCGCCGCGGTATATTCTTCCCCTTGGGGCGCTCTATAATGCCACAATATATTATTTTCCATAAAAGAGATACCCTTACCTTTTATGGTATTGGCGATGATGATTGTAGGTTTTGAAGGTTTACCTTCCGAAACAGCAAGTGCATTTTTTAATTCTTCATGATTATGACCGTCAATTTCCTTAACTTGCCACCCAAACGCTTGCCACTTTTCCGCAAATGGTGCTAAGGACATTGTGTTTTCACAAAAATCTATACTTTGCATCTTATTATGATCAACGATTGCTACTAAATTGTCCAGCTTAAAATGATTTGCAAACATGGCCGCTTCCCAAACCGAACCTTCATCACACTCGCCATCCCCCATGACAACAAAAACCCGATGCTTTTTATCATCCTTTTTTGCCACAAGTGCCATGCCTACGCCAACGGAAATTCCGTGCCCTAATGAACCCGTAGAAAGCTCTACCCCTGGTATGCCTTTATGAGAAACATGTCCAGATAGCTTGCTCCCATTTGCATAATGTGTCTTTAGCGCTTGTACCTCAAAGAATCCTTTTTCCGCCAAAGCCGCATACACACCTGCACCTGCATGACCTTTGCTGAGAATAAACCGATCCCTACTATCCATCTTTGGGTTCGTGTTATCAAAATTCAAAATGTCCTCATACAAAACTGCTAGAATATCCGCCATAGACAATATAGACCCTATATGCGAACCTCCTGATAGATAGGTCATTTCTACCCCGTGTCTTTTGATACGCCACGCTAGTTCCAAACTATTCATAAGTTCCTCCTGAGGATCTACTAGGCATTAACAACGCTTGTCCCAGCGACATTTTCATATGTACGTTGAAATTGAATAATATTTTGTATTTCTCTCGGCACAGCTTTTTCTCTTGAAATTACTTTGTATAATGTCCAAAATATGATTTTTAAGTCGATAAGAAAATTATTCTTTTCACAATAAAACAATTGCAATTTAAGCTTCAAAGGTCTTATTTGTTCTAAATAAATCAAATCGGCATCATTGGCATTTGTAAACGTAACAAACTGGTTAAAGTTGACAATAGATGCCCAATCCGTAATGCCCGGCTTCATATTTAGAATATGCTTTTCTTGTTCCGTATACATATCCACGTAAAATTGTAGTTCCGGCCGAGGTCCTACAAAGCTCATGTTGCCAATCAATACGTTTATTAATTGTGGCAATTCATCGATTTTAGAATTTCTCAAAAAACGTCCTATTGGTGTGATACGCGGATCCATATCTCCTACATTCCATTTGCCATTACCTTCTGCATTTTTAATCATTGAGCGAAACTTAAAGATTATAAGCGGCTTTCCATTGTGCCCCACGCGAATACCTCTGAAAAAAACGCCTCCTGGGGATGAAACGACGATTGCAATTGCAATTGCAACAAATAATGGGGATAATATAATTAGCCCAATGAAGCTTGCTAGAATATCAAACAGCCGTTTTAACATTCATTTCACCTCACATATTCGCTCCAGCTACTGGTATAATTGCAGCCTGCATAAAGGATGCCTGCTCGCTTGCCATAAACAGAACGACATCGGCTATTTCGTTTGTTGTGCCAAATCTGCCAACAGCCTGATGATGTCGCAAAAAATCTTCACATCGATTAGGGTCTGTTTTTGTAAAGGTATCCCAGTAGCTTCCCTCAAACGCAACCGCTCCTGGCATAACCGCTGACATTACTACGCCTGTGGATGCAATGGAACGCCCTACAGTGGTCACATAAGCATTTAAAAAGGCTTTTGCGGATGCGTACAACGGATTACCTCTTAACATCTGCGCTGAGATAGAGGATATATGGATCACACGCCCCCAACCTTTATCAATCATGGGTTGAATAAGTGCCTTGTTCATATCAATAGCGGCGCCTGCGTTAAATTTTAGCGCATGCTGCCATTCTTCAAAAGCGCCTAAATAATTCCTGCTCACCAAAGAACCCCCGACGTTATGAACAACAATGTCAAAAGTGCCTCTTTCTTTGATAATGGTATTTACGAGTTGATTGACATCACATGCCATGATATCCGCGCCATAATAAGTATGATCTTTATCGACGATCTGTTTTAATTTCAAGTTAAGCTGTTCTAACAAATCCTCACTACGTGCAATGGTGGTAATTCTTGCACCTTCTTGTGCAAATCCAATGGTTATACTTTTCCCAATGCCCTTACTTGCACCCACTATTAGCACATTTTTATCTTTAATGCCCAAATCCATTTTATAGACCCCTTTTGCTTTAAAATAACAGCGCAATCGCTTTTCCGCTCGAAAAAACCATCGCAATCATACTCTGTAAAAACTCAAGTTGAATGGGGCATATGAATGATTATTTTCACAATATGTATTACACTACATTATACATGCATATGGTTTAACTGTCAACATTTGATTTATAGCATAAACATGTATTTTCTTTTATATTTTAATATTTATCAACAATATATTAATGAAATCTAACTGAATATAAAATTTTGCTGTACAAACACTATAGCTCGTCCACTCGAAAACGTAAAATTGTTTTTAGCTTTTCTGGAACGGTTTTGCGTGGGTCTGAAAGATATATTTCACGATGTTTTTTACTATTTCTCGTATATCCTTGTTGGTGTGCAAAAACTGCCAACTTTTCAAACGTTTCTGGTTCAGTATCGTATGTACCTAGATGAAGCATTTGCACGCATAAACCTTCCATTTGCGTTTGTAGGCGTACATTTGGCAACATGGGATTACCCTTTTTACTATTTTGTGCTATCACTGTATCAACCCATTGCGCCGTCACGAAGTCAGGTTGTCTAATCATAATCGTCCATACCAAATTGTCTTTATTGCGTGGGTCATAGCCCACGCCATCTGCAATATCCCATATACCTTCGAGCGGCGGCACCACATATGGCACGTAACCATCTGGTGTAATGCCCTTTTTAGGCAACATTTTCAAGCCATACGCCACACTATATAAGGCGCCTGTCGCAATTTCAAATGCCTCACCATTCGGGTCACCCTTGCCATCAATCATTAAAAATTGCATTTCTTTTACATCAATCAATGCCGGTTTAATGGCGGATGGCTGATACAATTCTTTCTGAAGCTTTTTATAATCAAGCATGTACAATCTCTCCTATCAGGTCCTTTACCACTTCGCCTGCTAATATCAGTCCTGCAACGGACGGCACGAATGAGATGCTTCCAGGAATTTGGCGGCGGACATCGCACGTTCTGGGCGCATTTTTCGGGCATATGCAATTTTTCGCACAGCCTTCCTTGCCACCCTGTGGCACAAGTGGTTGTTCCTTGGAATAGAGTACCTTTAGCTTTTTAATGCCACGGTTTTTAAGCTCTTGGCGCATGACCCTTGCCAACGGACAAACGGAGGTTTTTGTAATATCGACCACCTCAAATTGTGTAGGGTCTAGCTTGTTGCCTGTGCCCATACAGCTAATAATTGGAATGCTTTTCGCCTTCGCCGTTTCAATGAGCGTGAGCTTAGCGGTCACAGTATCCACCGCATCAATGATATAATCGTACTGCTCAAGCACGTAAGTATCGACATTTTCTGGTAACACGAATACAGCATGTGTCGTGACCTGAGCCTGTGGATTGATTGATAAAATACGTTCGTGCATCATCTCCACCTTTGATTTACCAACCGTTTGGCGTGTCGCATGCAGTTGTCTATTCAAGTTGGTAAGGCAAATCACATCGTCATCCACCAATACAAAATTACCAACGCCCGCCCGAACAAGCCCCTCTACTGCATATGTGCCTACACCACCGATGCCAAATACTGCAACGGTGCTATTTTTTAATTTTTCCAATCCCTCTCTACCGATAAGCATTTCTGTTCTTGAAAACGCGTGTAACATGATAATCCCTCCGAAATATAATACGTTGGGCGCTGCCCCTTATATTGCGTTGCAATATTTCTTCTGTTCGACCGAACGAATGCGCTTTTTGCATTCGTAGCCACGAATGTGGCGTGGTCATCACCCGCCCCTTTTTGAAAAAAGTGGACAAAAACTTTAGTTGGGGTTTTTAAATAAAGTTTTAATCAATTTTTT
>JACMMQ010000154.1 GCA_014378955.1 Clostridia bacterium | reverse complement strand
GCAAGTTTGGCACCGCAATGAGCGACAAGACGCTGAACAATCCACTTTGCGCCTGATAAAAACCAGCCTCCGCAATCATCGCCGCATTGTCTGTGCACATAATCATAGGCGGCACATAAAAAGTCATCCCCAGTTTTTCTGCTTTTTCAGTCATCGCCTTGCGCAACGCTTGATTGGCAGCAACACCACCTGCGAGTGCAACGACGTGGATATTTTGATGCTGAGCCGCCAAAAAAGTCTTTTCGGTCAGCACCTCTACCACCGCTTGCTGAAAAGAAGCGGCAATATCCGCATTGTTCACATCTTCCCCTTTTTGCTGTGCGTTGTGCAAATAGTTGATTACAGAGGTCTTCACCCCGCTAAAGCTAAAATCATACGGTTGGTCAGCAAATGTCACACGTGGAAACTTGATGCTTTGTGCATTGCCTGTTTTTGAGAGCGCATCAATCAACGGGCCGCCCGGATAACCTAACCCCAACACACGGGCAATTTTATCAAACGCCTCTCCTGCCGCATCATCACGTGTCTGCCCAAGCACTTCATAATCGCTTTGCGCCCAGCCCGTTACCTTGACAATATGGCTGTGACCACCCGATGCCACCAAGCATATGTACGGTGGCTTGAGTAGCGGATACGCCAAGCTGTTCGCTAAAATGTGTCCTGCAATGTGATGCACCTTGACAAGCGGTTTTCCTAAGGCAAACGCCAATGCCTTGGCATACGATACACCAATCAACAAAGCCCCCACCAACCCTGGTCCATAGGTCACCGCAATCGCATCTATGTCGTCAAAGGTTAACCCTGCCTCCTGCAAGGCTTGATCCACCACAACGCTGATATTTTGTATGTGATGCCGTGAAGCAATTTCTGGTACAACGCCACCATACTGTGCATGTATTTCAATCTGTGACGAAATGACATTGGACAAGATACGCTGTCCGTCCTCCACCACCGCCGCTGCGGTTTCGTCACACGATGTTTCGATTGCTAATATTAACATATGTTCACCTGTTTTAAAACCTTTTCCATTAAAAGTGCGTCCTCGCCGTTGTCGGTATAATAGCCCCGACGACGTCCTATAAATTCAAACCCATATTGCGCATAAAGCGCTTGCGCCTCAACATTGCTTTCACGCACCTCTAAAAATAGTGTGACCAATTGCTGTTCATTGGCATACGCCAGTAACGTATCTAATAACGCACAGCCGATATGATTGCGGCGAAAATCAGGATGCACCGCAACATTGGTGATATGCCCCTCGTCCACGACCTTCCACAAGCCGATATACCCAATTGGGCATGCATCTACCTCCGCCACAAAATAAACTGCCAAATCATTGGAAGCTTCCATGATAAAGGCGTTTCGTGACCAAGGAATTGTAAAGGATAGCGTTTCCACTACCATTACACTATCAATATCGGTGACGGTCATGCGGCGAATGTTAACATCCATCTTTTTTCTCCACGACAATTTTTTCTGTAATTTTTAGCAGCAAGTGAACTAATTCATCACGGCAAGCACAATAGGTCGCAAGGTCGCCCCCATAAGGGTCAATGACATCGCCGTCGTGCCCTGCATATGCCCTTACGGTAAAAGCGTTTGCGTTCGGTACGGCTTTTAGCACTGAACGCTTGTGCTGGTGGGTCATTGTCAATACGACATCTGCTTGTGCAAGCATTTGCGTGTTGAATTGCTTGGCTTGATGGCTTGTTAAATCAACCGCCAACTGTGCTGCGGCTTCAATGGCATTTTCACTTGCGCCACCTTCTTCAAACACAGCAATGCCAGCGGAAGAGATTTCAATCCCCTCGCACTGTTGGTCCAGTATGATTTTTTTCATAAGCCCTTCAGCCATAGGGCTTCGGCAAGTATTGCCTGTGCAAATAAAAAGTATACGCATATCCCTCACCTCAAACCTTTACAATGCTATAGCCAGCTGCCTTGTGCAAGCGATTTAATATTGCACGTCCAATGCCAGTGTTTGGAACGGACTGGGCATAAATCACCTCAACCGCCAATTGGTCAAATTTTCGCAAAACCATGAATAAATTGTGCGCAACGGTATGTAATTGTGCTTCATCGCCCACCGTGAGTACCTCGGCATTACAAAAGGCATTTTCATGTGCCTTTAGTGCCATCACGCCTGCTTTTTTGTTTTCTTTTTTTGCTATCATGAGCTGTTGATTGATATATTGTATCACATTTTCGGCGTTACCTTCCACTACGATGACAGGTGCTTTTGGTGCGTAATGTGTGTATTTCATCCCCGGTGAACGGGGCTTTTGGTCATTTTGAAGTGTGCCGTGTAAGGCTTCATCCATTGCAATATCTCCCACCACAGCCCTGAGCTGTTCAACCGTTACGCCACCAGGACGTAACACCATCGGAGGGGTTTGCGTGCAATCGAGCACTGTGGATTCTAAGCCAACTGCTGCACTGCCACCGTCTATGATGGCGTCCACCCTACCCATTAAATCGTCTATCACATGTGCCGCCTCTGTCGGGCTAGGCTTGCCCGAACGGTTGGCACTGGGTGCCGCAATCGGAACGCCTGCCAGTGCAATCAGTGCCTGCGCAATCGGATGATTGGGCAAACGTATGGCTACTGTGTCTAAGCCTGCGGTTGTTTCGTCTGGCACTATGCCACTGCGCGGTAAAATAAGTGTCAAAGCGCCCGGCCAAAAATGTGCCATTAAGGTGCGTGCAACAGGTGGAATGTGTGTAACCAACTTGTCCACCTCTTTAATAGAAGAAACATGTACAATCAAAGGGTTGTCCGACGGTCTACCCTTGGCGGCGAATATTTTTTGCACCGCATTTTTATCCAAAGCATTTGCCCCTAAGCCATACACCGTTTCAGTAGGGAATGCCACCGTACCGCCTGCCCGCAAAAGCTTTGCCGCTAGTTTAAGCCCTGCTTCATCTATATTGCCTTGCATATTTATCACTTGTGTGTTCATGTGCCAACTCCCAACGCAATCAGTATCCCCAAAATAATGCCAATCATATTCCCAATAGTGGAAAATCTGCCCCGATGTAAGCTTTTCGATTCTGGGATTAAATCGCCACAAACGATGTAAAGCATCGCACCGCCTGCAAACCCTAAGCAAACAGCAATAAAAGCGGGTGATATTTCACCCAATACCGCCCCACACAAAGCGCCAACTCCCATGGGTACGCCCGATAATAGCGTATAAAATGCAGCCTTTGCGCTGCCCATGCCCCCAGCCTTCATAGGCAATGCCATCGCCAAGCCCTCGGGGACATCATGTAATACGATGACGAATAGCAAGCTCCACCCCAATTGCGGTGTGGCAAGAAAACCAGAGCCCACCGCCAAGCCCTCGGGGAAGTTGTGCAATGCAATGCCAATACCCATGAGAATACCAGCACGCAACAGCCTTGATGCGGTTGATTTTTGAATGTTTTTTCGCACTTGGCTTAAGCATTTCTCGAAAAACAATAAAGAGAAAATGCCCACAAGCATGCCAATTAGTGTTAGCCCCACGCCGGATAGTTCAAATGCATGTGGCAGTAGGTCAAAGCACACCACCGATAGCATAAGGCCTGCGGAAAGCTCTAATACAAAGCTCATCATACGGTTAGAGCTTTTGGATATAAAACAAGCTAGCAAGCCACCTAATCCAGTGCCCGTTAAGCCTGCGATAAATCCTAGTAAGGTTACCTGCCATACCATGCAATTGCCCCCTGTCAGTACATTTCAAAATGTAGCTATAAGGGATTGTATGCATTTATTAGCTTGTATCATGACCGATAGTTGACTAAGAATTAAAGTTTTACTCAATTTTTTTCAAAAAATTGCGGGTTTAAAGGGCAGAGCCCTTTATTGTCGTCCGCAGACGGCGAAACCCAAACACTCAAAGAGTATTTTTCTTTGTTACTTTCTTTTTGCGATAGAAAAAGAAAGTAAGGT
>JACMMQ010000153.1 GCA_014378955.1 Clostridia bacterium | reverse complement strand
TTGTCATTGCGATATTGATTGGCATTTATCTCTATAAAACCCGTTTTGGACTGAATTTGCGTGTGGTGGGTGAAAACCCTGGTTCGGCAGATGCGGCTGGGATTTCTGTTAACATGGTGCGTTATTTCCATATCCTTTTAGGGGGTGCGCTGTGTGGCTTGGGCGGTGCGTATTTATCGCTCGTTTATGTACCCACTTGGCAGGACAACATCACCGCTGGACGTGGTTGGATAGCGGTTGCGCTCATTATCTTTACAGCGTGGAACCCGTACAAGGCAATTGTGGGGGCTTATTTCTTTGGTGGCTTGAGCATATTTGGCTTTTACGTGCAAAGCTTTGATTTAAAAATATCACCTTATTTTTTAGATATGCTGCCATATGCTGCAACAATATTTGCACTCATTGTATCGTCCATGAAAAAATCAAAGGAAAATGCCGCACCCAAAGCACTGGGCAGTGCATATTTCAGAGAAGAACGGTGAAAACGAGCGTATGCACGAGCATTTCTTATATAATATGAGGATGACGTAAGCAATTTAGATATATCGTCCTACAAGTACACTAATTGGAAATAATAGGTATATTTCCAATATTTGCATTCACTCACCTTGGTGTTATAATTGTTGAGGGATTAAAAACAAAATCAATTCAAGCAAATTTATCATTTAAATTTGCTTTTATATATTTTTTGCCATTTCGCCTTATCTTGCTCACGATAAGGGCGTCGCAAACACCTGTTAAAATTTTACGAGCTAGAAAGGCTAATGATATTTACGATGTTTAAAAGACTTAAAAAGTTCTTGGTAGGAAAGCCACTTACCAACGAACAAATAGAAGGCGAAAAATTTGGCATCCTCTGGGGCTTGCCCATTTTATCCAGTGATGCTATCTCCTCTGTGGCTTATGCAGGACAAGAAATGTTGATTGTGCTAATTCCTGCTATTGGCATGTTAGCGTTTTCTAACATGGCGATCTTATCCTCTGCTATTATTATATTGCTAATTGTTTTGGTCATCTCTTATCGGCAAACCATTGAATGCTACCCAAATGGCGGTGGCGCTTATATCGTTGCAAAGGATAATATGGGTGTGCTTGCAGGTGTAACAGCCGGCTCTGCATTGTCCGTCGATTACGTTTTGACCGTTGCGGTTAGTATATCGTCTGGCGTGGAGCAAATCGTATCAGCCTTTGCACCACTCCATGCTTTTAAGGTAGAGATTTGCGTGGTGCTGATTATTTTACTGATGATTGGCAATCTACGTGGCATCAGTGAATCGTCTAAAATGTTTGGCATCCCTGCCTATGCCTTTATTTTCGCAATATTAGCGATGATTGTAACGGGTGTTTTCCGCATTATGAATGGACAAGTCCCCTCCCCACCGTCCATTGCAGAAGGCACGCCATACGCTGGCATGGCTTTGTTCGTGCTCATGCTGAGAGCGTTTTCCAACGGCTGTACCGCCCTGACAGGGATTGAAGCGGTGAGCAATGCCGTCCCTAATTTCAAAGAGCCCTCTGCCAAGCATGCAAAAAGTGTGTTGGTTATTTTAGCGCTTATTATCCTCGTATTATTTGGTGGTACCTCTTTCCTCGCACAATATTTCAAGGTCAACCCACTTACGCAGGGCGCTGTATTAGTGGTGATGGCGAAGGAAATATTCAACGGCGGCTTTATGTTTTATTTTGTGGTTGCCACGACCTTTACCATTTTGATTTTAGCAGCAAACACAGCATTTTCAGGATTTCCAATGCTCATTTCAGTCATGGCAAAGGAAGGGTATGCACCCCGTCAACTCAGCATGCGTGGCGACCGTTTGAGCTATGACAATGGCATTGTCTTGCTATCCGTTAGTGCGATCATCTTAGTGATTATGTTTAATGCGACGGTGTCCTCACTGATTGGTTTATACGCGATAGGCGTTTTTATATCGTTTACGTTGTCACAATCTGGCATGTTTTTAAAATGGATGCGCCATAAGGGTGACCATTGGCAGTTAAAAGCATTTATCAATGGCTTCGGCGCCGTATTGACCACCTTTGCTATGTTTGTCATAGCCTTTACGAAATTCCACGAAGGGGCTTGGATTGTTGTCATACTCATTCCAACGATGATTTTTGGCATGCTCAAGGTGAAAAAGCACTATGCCGCTGTTGTCAAGCAGCTCCGCATCAAGCATGAGGACTACGATACTGCCGTTGAGAAAAAGGTGTATCGCAACCGTGTCATTATACCGATTGAAAGCATCAACAAGTCAAGCGTGCGTGCTTTGCGTTATGCGAAGACCATATCAGACAATGTCGTAGCCTTTAGCGTAGCCATTGATACAGAGGCAGCAAAAGAGCTACAGCAACGCTATGACCACTTGAATGTTGAAGACATTCCTTTGTTTATTAAATATTCCCCGTTCCGCCAAGTGGTTGAGCCACTGCTAGAATTTATTGAGTCAGCGGAATACGATTACCAAAAGGGCGATATGATTACCGTCATCGTGCCTCAATTCGTGGTAAAAAAATGGTGGCACCGATTCTTGCACAACAACACAAGAGAGTTCTTGGAGCGTGAGCTTTTAAAGCACAAGCACATTGTGGTTTCGGTTATGCCGTTACAGCTCAAGGATGATGATGAGGTTTTAAAGCAGGTGTAATATAAGTCATAAGGTTAATTAAAGCGGTGCCAATTTGGCACCGCTTTAATTATACTAATTTTGATTAAAATCATATACAGCTTTATGTTTTGCATAGCCAACCTTGCTCCTATTTTTCACTCACCAAGTTTTCTGATTGTTCGGCTATTTTTCTTTTCTGAAACGTTCGTGCCACGAGTACCATAAGCATCAAAGCAATAAAGCTCCCTGCTATAAGCAGTCCATTTTCAAAATACGGATTTTTATATTTTACAACCAAAGTGTGCGTACCTGCAGGCATGTTAAAATGCATTTTGTTTTTATTGGTAATTTCAATATTTGTTATCTTTCCGTCAATGTACGCAACAAAATATGTATTATATAAATAATTTAAAGTAATATCGCAATCTTTATCGCTTTTTACGTTGGTTACGATGGTATTTGCAGTTGTATGAGATGCGATATTCACGTCTGTCTTGCTACTATATACCAAAGGCATAGCACCCTTATCATAAAAAATTACCCTATGTTTATCCGATGCTTTTTGCTCCATATTATACCCTTTAAACAAATCCACGAATACTTTTTCCTTTTCCTTTGCTACGATATACCAACATACACCATCCTCTCTGAAGCTTTGAATAGGCAGGTTTTTATCAGCAGCAAAAAAGCTCTCATTATTTTTGCCATAACCAGCTCTTGCATTGCTTTCCAATTGAATTGGGTTATAGCCTGCAATGCTTTGTAAACCAAACAACGTGGCGTAGTTATGCCCTAATGTGAGCATGGTGCCGTACGTCCAATCGTGAAAGCCGACATTTGCAAGCCGCCCTGACTTGAGCATTTCTGCATTTACTTCCCCCTTAAAAGGCTGTGGGTCATTATGATAGGCAAATGTATAATGCGCATTTGATACGTAAAAAGTGGTCAAGGTTGTAAAGTTTATAAGGGCTAAGATAATTGCAATCAAATTTTTATTAATGCGAATATGCTTAAAACGATTTATCGTGGTAAAGAGCAGTATAGCGGACAATATTACAACAAAAAGATTAAAGTAAATAGTAAGTTTCATCGGCCATCGAAATCTGTTTAAAATGGGCAGCATATATACAAATGATATGAATAAACTGTCCTTTACTATCCAAAAGAAGCTTATCACCACTAGGATAATAAATGCCTTTATGTAAATCCCGTAATCCACATCCTTCTCTTTTGAACTGTCATGCTTCGCTATTTTCAGCTTTCTCATCTCTTTTTGTGTCAGTGCTTGCTTTTTGTTAGATGATTTCGATTTTTTCTTTTCTCTCGTAAAAAAGTAGATAATGGGTGCACATAAAATAGTTAAAATCGGTATATAGCCCAAAAAGGATAAATAGGGCATGTACCTTATTGCAAATGTAGGAATTGCCATATTGGGCTTGGTAAATGGATAGAATAGACTTGTCATAAGGTCATTTAGGGCATAACTCATAGCGCTGTATATTGAAAAGCTTAATGCGGCCTGCCTATCAGACGAGTGCTGCATATGATCCCATGCGGGCAATAAAAATGGTAAGGACAAAAATAACACGCAGATATAATTACTAACATAGAAAAGCACGCTATGTCCTATCTTCTTTTTGTCCTTATGCTTCAAATAATCAGACACCGCAACCGTTGCAATAAAAACAAACTCAAATATGACTGCACATACAAAATATTGCATATATCCTGCATACACAAGTAATAGCCGTATCAACAGCCCCCCCATGAAATTGGCTGTTGAGGCGTTTCGATAGCTCTTTAATGAAAAATATAGCATCCATGGTGTATAGGCGCCAGCAAAAGCTACCACCAACCATGAATTAGATACATAAATCATATAGCTAGTTATTGGAAAGGTCAACGCTCCTAAAAAAGCAAATCCCTTATCTAGTTTCATTAAACGCAAAAGTGAAAAAACGCCTAAGCCCGAAATGATTACATGTATGAACATCATTTCATCTATAACCGCATAGAGATTGCCAAATGATAGTTGACTTAAAATACTAGCAATATAGGTGAGCGGATATTGCGCTCCCGAAAGTCCAGTTGCCATAATGGGATAGCCCATAAACTGATGGAAGTTATACATCGCAAACTCTCCGTTGAGTAGAGACTTAAAGGCGAATGCATAATTAGGAAGCCCTAAATCACGGATGTCGTCCTGTAGAAAAAAGTACGGATATCGATTCTCCAATACAACAAAAAACAGGATAAATAGTGCAATAAGCCCTACGCGATAGAGGCATGTTTTGGAGCGTACAACATTAAACCATTGTAAAATTAATTTCAAAAAAAATCCACCCTTCTGTATTTGTCTGGTTGCTTATCGTTATGATGCAACGGGTCGCATAAACAACATTGAAAACGTTTACATCCTTTTAAATGGGATTAGTCTAAAGCTTCAACATAGCCATTTAGTGAAAATGTCACGCTTCTTGCAATTGTACCAAATTTTTACTATAAATGCAATATTAATCTTTTTAATTGTTTGTTTAAGATTGTATTGCAAGTATATAAAAATTCCCAGTTTACATGGGGATTTTTTTGTGCTATAATTAGAACAAACGTTCTAATTATGACGCTAATTGAGGTGAGGCAGGGTGCAGCGGATTATTTTGCATTGTGATTTAAATAGCTTTTATGCTTCGGTGGAATGCTTGTACCGCCCTGAAATACGGGCATTACCTGTGGTGGTGTGTGGCAACATTGAAAAGCGACACGGTATTATCTTGGCGAAAAATGAGGTGGCTAAAAAATACAAAATTCAGACGGGTGAGCCTTTGTGGCAAGCAAAGCAAAAATGCCCTAGCTTGGTTGCCATTGAACCGAGCATGGGCAAATATATGAAGTTTTCCAAAGCCGCACGTGAGATTTATTTGCGTTACACGGGGCGTGTGGAGGCTTTTGGTGTGGATGAATGCTGGCTGGATGTGACCGATAGCACGAGGCTTTTTGGCAGTGGCGAAAAGCTTGCGTACACCATCAAGGACACCATTCAGCAGGAGCTTGGCATCACCGCCTCTGTGGGCGTGGCGGACAACAAGATATTTGCAAAGCTAGGTAGCGACATGAAAAAGCCCAATGCGGTAACCGTTATTACCCCAGAGAACTACAAACAAAAGGTATGGACATTGCCTGCGACGGATTTGTTATATGTGGGTCGCTCCACTGGGCAAAAGCTTCGCAAAATAGGTTTGCACACCATCGGACAGCTCGCCTGTGCCGAAAAGCATGTGCTACGCGGACTTTTGGGCAAATGGGGCGAAACGCTTTGGACCTTTGCTAATGGCGAGGACGTAAGCCCTGTTTTGACGCTCAACCACGAGGTGCATGTCAAAAGCATTGGCAATAGCATGACCACCGCTTGTGATTTAAAAAATATAGAGGATGTCAAAATTGTATTTTATGTGCTGGCAGAAAGTGTGGCGGAGCGCTTGCGGCACGCAACGCTTGTGGGGAAAACGGTGCAAATCACCATACGTGGTACCGATTTATGCTTGATTGAACGACAGGGCAAGCTGACCTGTCCTACCAGCCTAGCAAGCGACATTGCAAGCAAGGCACTTGAAATATTCAAGGGGCAATGGGCATGGCACAACGATGTACGTGCACTAGGCGTGCGTGTGACTGACCTCATGGCGGAAACAGACCATGGGCAGCTATGCTTCTTGCAAGAGGAAGCACAGAGGGCACGGCGACAGGTGCTAGAGCATACGATGGATGCGGTGCGTGGTCGCTATGGGCATTATGCGATACAGCGTGCATTACACCTTGCGAAGCCTATTTTAAAGGCAAATCCGATAGATGAGCATGTGGTGTATCCAGTGTCGTTTTTTAGGTGATGGACAGTGCTATATACTAGTAAGGAGGTAGCGATATTGAGAAAGGTATTTGTAGATGTAACGGCTGTTTTTTCAAAGGAGGGCATATTGGTTCCCATCTCCTTTGTTTGGGAGGATGGCGAGCGATATGAGGTGGATAAAATATTGGATTGCCGCAATGCCGCAAGCTTAAAGGCTGGCGGTTGCGGTGTGCGCTATACCTGCCGTGTATGCGGCAAGGAAACCTTTTTGTTTTTAGAGGACAACCGATGGTTTATGGAAGGGAAATAAAGGCATGCAAACGACAAAATGAATGTGCTTTTTGCGCTGATGAAAACCTTACTTTCTTTTTCTATCGTAAAAAGAAAGTAACAAAGAAAAATACTCTTTGAGTGTTTGGATTTCGTTGTCTGCGGACAACACCAAGGGCGCTGCCCATATATTGCGTAGCAATATTTCATCTATTCGACCAAATGAATGCGTTTTTTGCATTCATAGCCACGAAGGTGGCGTGGTCATTTGAAACCCGCAATTTTTTGAAAAAAATTGATTAAAACTTTATTTTAAAAACCCCCAATTAAAGTTTTTTGCCCCCTTTTTTTCAAAAAAGGGGCGGGTGTGGGCAGCGCCCACTTTGTTCTAAGGTAAATGTTACAGTTTTTACCTTGAATGTTAAAAATTGTGCATTGAATAAATTGATTACTCCTGTATAATAGGTTAATGTGGCAAGAACAGGAGGAGAATTCAGATGAAAATAAAAATTCTAGCTTTCTTATTGCTTATAAGTTTGATGGCGATACCCGTACATGCTGCAACCAATACAACCTCAAAAATGCTGATAGACATTATGGTGAATGGTCACTATATCAAATCAGACACTAGACCTTTTCTATCTACAGACACAACCTACGTGCCAATACGTTTTGTGAGTGAGGCGCTTGGCGCAGATGAGGTAAGCTGGGATGCAAACAATCGAGCTGCAATTGTTAAGGACAATGGTACCGAGATTGTCTTGCCGATTGGCAAACATTATGCACTTGTCAATGGGCAATACATGAAGCTGACGCACGGGATACAATTAATTAATGACAGAACGTTTGTACCAGTGCGTTTTATTGCGGAAAATTTAGGCGCAACTGTTACATGGAACAATCAATATTTTATAGTGAACATCAATAAGCCGAGTATTGAAGTACCAACAAGTG
>JACMMQ010000152.1 GCA_014378955.1 Clostridia bacterium | reverse complement strand
GGGTTTTTACCGGAAAATAAAAAAGAGATACATTTTAAATAATGTGTCTCTTTTTTGCATTTTCCACTTGTGCATACAAGTTGGTTTTGATATAATAGTGCCAATGAATAAAACGTTCATTTATTTTGAGGAGGTTTTTTGAAAATGTTAAATGTACCTAAAGTGAAATTAGGCATTGTAGCGGTGAGCCGAGATTGCTTTCCGATTGTATTGAGCGAAACGAGAAGAGCGGCAGTGGTTGCGGCTTGTGCTAGCCAAAAGATTGAAATCGTGGAAATCAAAACGACCGTTGAAAATGAAAAAGATGCGTTGTTGGCATTGGAAGCACTAAAATTGGCTGGCGTGAATGCGCTGGTGGTGTACTTAGGCAATTTTGGCCCTGAAGGCCCAGAAACCTTGCTGGCTCAAAAATTTGACGGCCCTGCGATGTTTGCGGCGGCGGCAGAGGAAAGCAAGGACAGCTTGATGGACGGCCGTGGCGATGCATATTGCGGTATGCTCAACGCTTCTTATAATTTATCGTTACGCAATTTAACGCCGTACATCCCAGAATATCCAGTGGGCACAGCACAGGAAGTTGCTGCCTTTATCGCTGATTTTGAAAATATCGCACGTGTTATTTTAGGTTTGAAAAAGCTTAAAGTGTTTAGCTTTGGCCCTCGTCCGCAGGACTTTTTAGCGTGCAACGCACCCATCAAGCCTTTGTATGATTTGGGTATTGAAATTATGGAAAATTCCGAGCTGGACATGTATGCGGCATTCAATGACCATGCAAACGACCCAAGAATAGCAGGCATCGTAAGCGAAATGGCAGCAGAATTGGGCGAAGGAAACGGCTACCCGGGCATTTTGCCTAAATTGGCACAGTATGAATTGACATTGCTTGACTGGATGGAAAGCAATTTGGGCGCATCGGAATATGCGGTATTCGCAAACAAATGCTGGCCTGCATTTGAAAAGGAATTTGGCTTTGTGCCATGTTATGTCAACTCTCGTTTGGCGGCTCGTGGCATACCCGTAGCGTGCGAAACGGATATTTATGGTGCAGTAACAGAATATATGATTACCTGTGCGACCAACTTCCCTGCAACACTTTTGGACATTAACAACACCGTGCCAAAGGATATGTATGACGCGAACAAAAATATTATCGGTGATTATAAATTAGACGACTTGTTCATGGGCTTCCACTGTGGCAACACCGCAAAGGTGCTCATGAAAAACGCAGCGATGAAATATCAATTGATTATGCACCGCTTGATGGAACCAGGCAAACAGCCTGACATCACCCGTGGCACACTTGAAGGCACGATTAAACCGGGCGATATTACATTATTTAGATTACAAAGCACGGCAGACGCAAAGCTTAGAAGCTATATTGCGGAAGGCGAAATCATGGATGTAGACCCTAATTCGTTTGGTGCAATCGCAGTGTTTGCCATAGACGAAATGGCAAGATTTTATCGCCACATCCTCATTGCAAAGAGATACCCTCACCATGCAGGGGTTGCCTTTGGCCATGCTGGCAAGGTGCTATTTGCGGCACTTACCATGCTTGGGGTAAATGATATTGGCTTTAACCAGCCAGCGAGCATGCTTTACAAGCATGAAAACCCATTTAAATAATGCAAAAAAATAATACGCCCAAATATCAAGTGCTAAAAGCATTTATTATAGAAGCAATCCAGTCTAAGCAATGGCTACCGCATGAGGTCATTACCTCTGAAAACGTATTGGCGGAGCAGTTTACCATGAGCAGACACACGGTCAGACAGGCAATTGGTCAGCTCACAAATGAGGGCTGGCTGTACCGTGTGCATGGCAAGGGAACGTTTGTGCAGGAACAGCTTCCCCCTGCACGTAAAACCATCGGCGTCATAACAACCTATATTAGTGATTATATCTTTCCTGCTATTATTCGAGGGATTGAAAACGTGCTGTCGCAAAATGATTGCCAGCTCATGCTCGGCTGTTCCAATCAACAGGTAGACAAGGAGCGACAGTGCTTGGAAAGCATGCGCAATCAACAGGTGGATGGCTTGATTATTGAGCCTGCGAAAAGTGGGATGCCCAACCCCAACGTTGACTTGATACAAAAGATGATTGCGGATGGGTTGCCCGTGCTGACATTGCAGGCATGCTTTGATGGGCTAGAACATAATTATGTCATTTTGGACGATGTGCAAGCTGGGGTCACGGCAACCAAGCATTTACTGGACTTGGGACATCGCCGTATAGGCGGTATTTTCAAGGCGGATTTGGCACAAGGACAATTACGATACAAAGGCTTTATGGATGCGCAGACGAAGGTGGGCATCTCGCTTGCAGAGGAACGTGTGGTATTGTTTGTGGGGGATGAAACGGGCAAGAGCATTCAAACCACACAATACGAGACACTTTTGCAAAATGTTACAGCGGTGGTGTGTTACAACGACTTAGTGGCGGTTAAGCTCATGGACATTATCAAAGAAAAGGGTTTGAAAATTCCTGAGGATATTTCCATTGTGAGCTTTGATGATTCGCAGCTTGCGACATTTTCAGAGGTCAAGCTTACCAGCGTTGCCCATCCGATGGAAGCATTGGGCGAAAAGGTTGCATCGGAAATGCTTAGCTTATTAGCAGGGACGAAAGACGTCGTACATGAAAAGATGCTGTTAAAGCTTATTAAAAGACAAAGCAGTAAAGCTATAGATGAGAGGGTGTAAAAGCATGAAATATACCATTGGTGTAGATTATGGTACGCTGTCAGGGCGTGCGCTATTGGTCGAGGTCGAAACAGGCAAGGAGTATTTTTCTTTGTTCCTTTCTTTTTGCGATCATAGAAAAAGAAAGGAAGGTTTTCATCAGTGCTAAAATGTCGGTATTTCGTAGTATAATAAAAAACATCTGTCATCCTGAGGGGCATATACGAAGGATATCCCCCCCCGCAAGGATGTTTTACGCTGTTCAGCCTTGAAAACTGAGATCCTTCGTTATATGCCCACAGGATGACATGTGGGGAATATAGTGCTATTATTGACCTTGCATGTGCAGAATTTAACGGAAATAATTCATAAACAAGGGGCTATTGCAAAATGATTTAAATCATTTGCAATAGCCCCTTGTTTTTATTATTCTTGTTCTGTTGTTTGTGCTATTTCAAACCGAGGATGATACACCCTTCTGTTTTCAAGTGTCCAAATACGATCGGACAGCTGACCGGGTAGGGCAGAATCCATTGCATTTTTAATATCATACATGCGTGCATCCACCAAATCTAAGTGGTGGAGCATTTCAGCTTCTGGGAACATCGGATAGCGAGGGCTACCGTATTCTGGCAAATTGTGGTGGGACAAAATCATGTGTTGCAGTAAAAGCGTTAATTCCTGTGGTGCATTCACTTCCCTTGCGGCATCGGTAATGACCTGCACGCCCTGTATAATATGCCCTAGCAAATGCCCTTCAATGGTAAATTCAGTCGCAATGCCCAAATCGCTCGCTTCAATTTCTAATATTTTCGCCATGTCATGCAAAATCACCCCTGCATACAGTAAATCGGCACGCAAATAAGGGTAAACCTCAACCATTTTGGTGGCACCAAACAGCATGGTCTTAATATGATATAAAAGCCCTGAACGGATGGCGTGGTGATTTTTCACCGCACCCGGATAGGTGAGTAGGCGATCTTCAAACCTTGTCAAGATATGATAAACAATGTTTTTAATGTCAGTATCGGTCATATGATTCACGATTTCTAAAATAAACTGGTACATCGCTTCCGCACTTTCGGGAGCGGACGGGATAAAGTCAGACATCGAAACGCCGTCCTCTTTTTGTACCGCACGGATTTTCTCGATTTTCAACTGCATTTGCCCCTTGAACTCGTTGACCACCGCGCGTGTTTTCACAAGCGTTTGCACCGCACATATTTCGGCGTCTTGGTCATTTAGATCCCACTTTTTCGCATTGATTTCGCCTGTTTGGTCGGCAAGCGTCAAGTCAAGGTAGCTTTTGCCGTTGGTAGATTGCTTGATTTGCGCATATTTAATCAGAAAAAAGCCGTGTAATATAAAGAAGTACTTTGCAACAAATCTGAGTCAACAAGTTATACAGCCTATGCGTGGACAGCCTGTGCCAGAAGGAGTCCGGTTCAACACAGCGTTCTCATTG
>JACMMQ010000151.1 GCA_014378955.1 Clostridia bacterium | reverse complement strand
ATTGTGAATGACAAAATAAGCATAGTAAGCGAGGATGATAGCCAAATTTACAAAAGGCAAAATGACAATCCACTTTTTTTGAATGTCCTTGATGTTTAAAAAAAGTATGACGAAGGTGAAAAAGGCGTTAAAGCAAATAATTTGCTCATAAAAGCCCATCGCGACTAAATTGCATAACATGGCGATGCATAACAGCTTATTATTTTGATGTTTAATGGCACGCATCAATAAATAAACCGACAAAACACAGACGAAAAGCCCGATGATAATTCTAGAGGATGCCGCAATCCAATAGGTGCCTTCACTGGAAAAGGGGGCTAGCGCAAAAATCACAATTGCAAACGCTTCAAATCGTACATGCACCTGTCGTAAGATGTTTTGTAATATAATGCACGATAGTAAATGCAAGCCTGTAATGAGACACAGCACCAAAAAAGGATTTTGCCAAAGCGGTGCGATGACCATTGGGTCTATGAGCGATTGCACCACAGGTCGGATCATATAGGTTTTGTAATGCAGGATGATGTCTTGCCACACATGCGGTAAGCGCAAATGGAATATGCCAAATAGGTTGTTATCATCCAAAACGGGTGAGTAGGTAAACCCGAAATAACTAAATCGTGTAACCATTAGCACATAAACGGTAGACCAGAATAAGAAGTTTTTATGTAATAAAAAAATTTTAAAATTCGTTTGCAAAGTCAAATCCTCCCTTATAAACACAATGACCCCATTATATCATAAATACAAGGTTTGTAAATACGAGTGGGCAGAATAAATGTTGTACTTTTTTCGACAGAGTATTGTTATTGCTATCCTTTATATGGTATAATTAGTTTATATGCGATTTTTTATACGGGTGAAATATTGGAGGTTAGTTGCTTGAAAATTACCATCAACCAAAATTTAGCAAGACAAATTATACTTTTCATCGTTTTTGAAATGGTATTCATGGGTTTCTTGAGCTTCGTTCTCGTATACTACGGTCCTTTTGAAAAGACAAGGGAAAACCTGGTCACCACTGCTATGACAACGATGAAGCATCAATATATCGCCACTTGGTTTTTAAGCAAGGAAGAGATTGATAAGATTATGGCGAAGTATAGGGTTGTTTCGTACGAAGACGAAGTTGAAAGTGATATTATTATTAAAAACACCAATCAAAATAACGTGCAGTTGATTGACATTAAAAACAATCGTTTTACAGGGAAAATGCTAATTGTCGCAAATCCAAAGCATGTTGCTCTAGGCATTACCGATATGCTTGGGGAAAGAGGGCGGACGCTCAGTGAAATTGTTAAGAAAAATGGTGCGATAGGCGGGATCAACGCAGGCGGCTTTGGGGACGAAAACAGGGTAGGCACAGGTGCTGTGCCGTTGGGTATCGTGGTTCAAAATCATGTGATTAAGTATAAAGCAGGTGACACCTTTGATATTATTGGCTTTGATGATAAGGATGTCTTAGTGATAGACAACAACGTAACGATTGAGGAAATTCAAAAAAAAGGCATTCGGGATGCAATATCATTTGGCCCGCCCTTGGTGATCAATGGCAAGCCAACGATTTCCTACGGCAATGGTGGCTGGGGCATTCAGCCACGGTCAGCTATCGGTCAAAGGAAAGACGGGACAGTGCTTTTACTCACGATAGATGGTAGGCAAATACATAGTGTTGGGGCGTCGTTAAAGGAAGTGCAAAACTTGTTTTTGCAGTATGACGCTTATAATGCGGCTAATTTAGATGGCGGTTCGTCCGCAACGATGGTGTATGAAGGTGCTGTTGTCAATAGACCGTCCGATATTTTAGGGGAACGCTCAATACCATCGGCTTTTATTATTAAATAGTGAGGTTGGGTAAACATATGTATATGCACATTCTGAAGTGGTTTAAATTAAGCCTCAAACAGCTTATCTTATATGCGGTCATAGGCATTATTTTGACAAGTAGTGTTTTGTATAGCATTGAAAAATCTGAATTAAGTGAAGAAGAAGTGGTAGAGGTTGTTGCCAAGGTCAGTACGAGCATTCCGACAAAGGCATCTTGTGTAGCTTTTGTGAAAAACCATCAATATGTAAGCTATTTAGAAAATGGCATTTTGTATGTGAAAAATATGAAAGATAGCAACCTTGAGCATACCATCAAAGAAGACGGCGTAATTAGTTACGCATTTACAATCGAAGATAGAAATTTAATAGTCTATTTTGTGCATGAGCGTAGACTACTGCCGGTTGTAACAGCCGTGCCTGAAATTAAAAACGATGAAGATTTTGAAAGCGAAGCCGTTGAAATAACACCCTTGCCTTTGGTCAAGAAATATGAAGAAAAGCTCACCATCAAGACGTATGATGTTGTAAAGAAGCAAGCTTCAGCGTATGGTTCGTTTCAGGTTGCTAATTTTAGCAAGATGAAGCAGGTCACATATTCTCATTTGACCAATTTGATTTATGCAAATGTCGAAGTTAAATCGAAGAACGGTGTAGTGGATCGGATTTTTCGTATCAATATTGAGGGTAATATATCCACCTATCTGTCTGGCGACATTTATAAGCAACTGGTTTTGCTGGACAATGCAGACATTTTGTATTACGAAACCTCCCTCAATGCGGTACATGATGACAAAAAACGGTTTAGCTATGAGGATGAAAAAAAGTTTCACTTGTTGGGGAAGGATGCACAAAATAGCGTGTACATGCAATCAATAACGACCCCTACTGAAATTATAAAGGTTAAGAAGAATAAGTCAGTACAAGCTATGGCTTTGACTGATCATACGTTTAAGGAAGTATATAGCAATCAAAATGGCTTGTATCTAGTATATACCGATTATGTGGTGGATATCAACAACCAAAGCCATAAAATGGCATTTGATGCAGGATTGAAGCTTTTGGATATTTATAAAAATATGCTATTTATGAAGAATGACAAGGATGAAATTTTAAAAGTGCCAATTAAATAAAGACGAGAAAAAGCTGGAAAACATTGTTTTCCAGCTTTTGTGTGGGTTTATACGATAAGAATTATCAGTTTTTGTCACGGGTGAAAACCTTACTT
>JACMMQ010000150.1 GCA_014378955.1 Clostridia bacterium | reverse complement strand
TTACAATTATTTACAGTATATCTCATTTTTCTCACTGATACATCGCAACCATACTTCGCAGTCATCTTCGCAATCACATTCAACACCCTATATGTAACTGCCAACTCGACATCGCCTTAAGATTTTATAGTGATTATGGTTTTATTAATTATATGAATAGGACTTTTATAATAAAGTTTTACTCAATTTTTTTCAAAAAATTGCAGGGTCGAGGGACGGAGTCCTCGTCGTCGTCAATTATATGCAATATAATTACGCCCTTGGATGCGAACGTTCATAGACATTTTTTATTTTGGATGAGGACAACTGTGCATAAATTTGTGTTGTGGATATATCAGCATGTCCTAACATTTCTTGAATGGATTTTAAATCTGCCCCATTTTCTAGCAAATGTGCTGCAAATGAATGGCGTAAGGTGTGCGGTGTAATGTCCTTTGCGATACATGCCTTTTCCTGATAATGCTTCACCAATTTCCAAAAGCCCTGCCTGGTCATACGCTTGCCATTGACATTGACAAAAAGTGCGGTTTCCGCTTTATCGCTTATCATTTTATTTCTTGCAGTGCTTGTATAATTTTTAAGTGCCACTAGCGCTATGCGACCAATGGGGATAATGCGTTCTCGGTCTATCCCCTTGCAACGAATAACCCCTAGCTCTAAGCTGACGTCCTCTAAATTGAGCCCCATCAATTCCGAAACCCGAATGCCACATGCATAAAGCAATTCAAGCATCGCTTTGTCACGCAAGCCCTTCAAATCCATACAGGACGGTTGTTCTAGCAATAGCTCAACCTCCTCAGGACTTAAAATGCTCGGCATGGATTTTTGAATTTTAGGCAAGGTCAGCATTTTTGCAGGGTTGTCCAACACGCCTTCCTGTGCTTGTAAATAATTATAAAACGAACGCAAGGTAGCACCTGCACGTGTAAGTGTTGCCGCAGAGCGTCCCTTTTGCCCTAAATCTACAAGGTAAGAGGCTAAAATAGGGTGCGAAACCTCGTGCAATTGGTAAATTTTGCACAGCTTTAAATATGTAACGAACTGCGTCAAGTCACGGCGATAGGACGCAAGCGTGTTGATAGAAAGCTTTTTTTCTTTTTCTAGAAAACTAAAATATTTTCCCATTAAGGCTTCCACGTTGCTCATCTCCCGTACTTTCATTTAAAAGGCTCAATATTTTGCGATGGCAATAGACCCTTTCACTATTTTACACTAAAAAGGGACTTTTGTATAGTGTTTTTTGTTGCATTATGACGTAAATTTTTCCGCTTTTCTGTTTATACGCCGTCATACAAGCACTATGGTTTGAATTATATCAGCCTACTATATCTTGTGGTTGTTCATTCTTTCACACAAACCAAGCGGACAAGCCTTTTAAAAATACTGGTACGATATACCCTTCTATCAAGCTTGCGCTCACTAAAAATGCAAAAACAATGCAGATCTGTAAGCTGTGACGGAGCAATTTTGACTTTGTACTTTCTGCACCGTATCGCTTGGATTGACACTTGTACTTTTCAATTGCGTAACTTAAGCAAATCACTGTCATCGCAAATGCGGCTGGGATGTTAATGAGTGCATGAATGAGCTGTGAAAACACGATAAACAGCATGCCCTTACTGCCCATGAGTCGCACCAACAGACCCACTGAAAACCCTAGTGCGTACCCTCTGATGCCAAAGCACAAAAGCACAAATGGAATGCCTACGGCGAACAGTGAAAACACGAGCATCAAAATTGTGAAGCGCAATTGTTCAATTAGAGACTGATAAAATACCGCATTCACATCAATGGTATTTTGGTGCATGTTTTGGAAAAATCCATCAAAAAACTGTTGCATTTGACTTAATTGTTCTAATGTAAGAATGTTCACCGTCATTGCGCCTAAAATAATTGCCAAAACAAATGTCACCGCACTGCTTAAATAAATCATCGGATGCAATGCAACATGCTCTAAAAGCATGCCCTTTAATTGCTTCAACATATAGCTTCACCACCCTACACAATAACTATGCAAAAAGGTGGACAAATATGCCTCTACATGATAATTTTTCGGGCGGATAAATCCTGCCCCTACCTATTTTACTGCATGGCTAATTGCTTTGCTAGCTTTACCGCTTCGTATGCATCCATTGAATAGCCGTCTGCGCCTATTTCATCAGCATAGGCTTGATCCACCACTGCGCCACCAATCATGATTTTCGCACTGACTTCCGCTTCCTTTGCGAGCTTAACGACGCTTTTCATTTCTACCATCGTGGTGGTCATAAGTGCAGACAAGCCGATAATGTCAGCATCTACCTCTATCGCCTTTTGTACAATGACCTCAGCTGACACATCCTTGCCCAAATCATGTACCACAAAGCCGTAATTTTTAAGCATCAAGCCTACAATATTTTTACCAATGTCGTGAATATCGCCCTTAACGGTCGCTAACACCACCACCGATTGTGTGGATTGGTCACGTGTTTTGTCCTTTGCCAGCAAAGGCTCTAGCACCTCAAATGCCGCCTTCATGGTTTCCGCACTGCCTATAAGCTGTGGCAAGAAGAAAATTCTTTGCTCATAGTTTTTGCCCACCTGTGTAATGGCAGGGATGAGCACGTCATCTACGATGTTGGAGGCTGTTTCACCTTCTAACAACACTTGGTTGATATAGGTCTTAATATTGTCCTTATCGCCCTCTAAAACCGCCTGTGCGATGCGCTCCATCGGTTTCAAGTCCCCTCTAGCGGTGGATATTTGTGCTGGCTTTTTAGCATGGGCATATTTTGTGACATAATGGATACTGCCCTTGTCTCTACCCGTGAGCACGTCCGCTGCCATTTTCAAGTCTGTAATCATGTCTGCGGATGGGTTAGCGATTGCCATTGAAAGTCCGTGACCAATCGCCATTGCCCAAAAAGCGGCATTGATAAACTTGCGCTCTGGCAAGCCAAATGAAACATTGGATAAGCCAACGATTGTCGGGCAACCCAGCTGCTCTGAACAATATTCTATGACCTTCAGTGTTTCATGTGGTGCCGCTTGGTCGGCGGATACCGTCATGACCAAGCCATC
>JACMMQ010000149.1 GCA_014378955.1 Clostridia bacterium | reverse complement strand
GGCTATTTGGTGAAGGATGGGGCAATCACCTCACCTGTGCGTGGGGCAACCTTGATTGGCAAAGGGGCAGAGGTGCTACTCAACATTGACCGTGTTGGAACGGCGCATTGTTTAGGGCAGGGCATGTGTGGCTCACTCAGTGGTAGCGTACCAACCAATGTAGGACAGCCGATGATTCGTGTCAGTCAAATGACGGTTGGCGGTAGAAAATAGGAGGGATATAAAAATGTCATTAGAAATGTTTATAAAATCATTATTTCAACAGGGCATGGATGCAGGATTGACAGCTTGTGAAGCCTATTACGTGCAAGGCGAGTCCTTTCGTGTGTCCATATACGAAGGTGAAATCGACCAATATAGCGTGAATAATACCCGTGGCATTAGCTTTCGAGGCTTGATAGATGGCAAGATGGGCTATGCCTATTCAGAGGTTTTAGATGAGCCTGCACTATCCATGCTCATTAAAAGTGTCATCAGCAATGCCAAGCTCATTGAGTCCGAAGACTCAGAATTTATATATGATGGGCATGGCACATACAAAGAGGTAATCGGCTTTAATGAAGGTCTTCAAAAAATAGAGGTGGCAGATAAAATTCAGCTTGCAAAAGATCTTGAGAAAATTACACTTGCACAAAATGACAAGGTCAAGGGTGTAGAGTATTGCGTGGTACAATCGGGCGAGAGCATTATGCGTATCGTCAACACCAAGGGCATGGATAAGCAATTTAAATCCAATGCGATGATTGCAATTATTGTACCCATTATTGAGGACAATGGTAGAATGTACACGGGAGAAGCCTTTCAGGCAACACAAAGCTTTGAGGAATTTGATATTTCAGCGCTTGCAAAGGAAGCGGTTGAGGATGGCATGCGCTATATAGGTGCCGATAGCGTACCCAGTGGACAATATAATATTTTGCTTAAGAACACCGTTTCTGCTGATTTACTCGACACCTTTACAGGCATTTTTAAAGCGGAAAATGTGCAAAAAGGCTTGTCACGTTTAAAAGGACAGCTCAATCAACCCATTGCATCTGAGCTTGTGAGCATTATTGATGATGCATTGCTTGAGGGTGGTTTAGCTTCAGCGCCGTTTGATGCAGAGGGTGCGCCTACGGCCACTAAAACTGTTGTAAAGAACGGCGTGTTACAAACGTATTTATACAACCTTAAAACAGCGGCAATTGATGGGGTCAGCACCACTGGTAATGCAGCAAAGGCGACCTTTGCGTCGCCAGTTGACATCGCACCTTATCATTTTTATGTGGAAAAAGGCAACCAAACCTTTGAACAATTGATGACGCAAATGGGTGATGGGCTATATATCACAGAATTAGCAGGGCTTCATGCGGGTGCCAATGCGGTGACAGGTGATTTCTCGCTAGCGGCAAAAGGCATGCGAGTGGAAAACGGCAAATGCACAACGCCTGTTGAACAAATCACCTTGGGTGGCAATTTTTACACCTTGCTCAAACAAATCAATGGCATTGCAGATGATTTGCATTTTGGCATGCCATCCTCAGGAGGATGTTTTGGCAGTCCTGCAATTTGCATCCCCAATATGTCGATTGGTGGTAAGAATGAATAAAATGCATTGACACATTTTGTAAAACAAGATAAAATGTAACAGGATAAATTGTAAGTTTTATACAAATGACAGGGCGAGATTTTTTGGAGGGAATATTTGGTGGACATATATCAATATATTGGGGTTTTTTTAGCATTGGTGCTAGCAACGGTCGTTTCTTTTTTTGCGACGCCGCTTGCAAAAAAAATAGCGTTTAAAGTGGGTGCGGTGGATGTGCCAAAGGATGAACGGCGTGTGCATAAGCATCCTATACCACGATTAGGCGGACTGGCTATTTATTATGGTTTTGTGGTAAGTGTACTGATTTTTGCAAATATTGATTTACCGTTGCAGGGCATTTTACTAGGGTCAATTATCATTGTTGCGTTGGGCATAGTGGATGATGTGAAGCCACTTTCAGCAAAGCTTAAGCTGGCGTTTCAAATTTTAGCGGCATTGATGGTGGTCATGCATGGTGCACGCATAGAATTTTTCACCAATCCAAATATTTGGAGTGAGCGTGAAACCATCGCGCTGGGCTGGGTATCTTATCCAATAACACTTTTTTGGATTGTTGCCATTACAAACGCTGTGAATTTGATTGATGGCTTGGATGGCTTGGCGGCAGGCGTAACGTCAATTGCGGCAATGTCTTTGGTAGTAGTGGGGATATTGGCAAACGAGCCAAACATTGCAGTAATTACCGCCGCACTTTGTGGCGCCTGCCTAGGCTTTTTACCGTACAATTTTAATCCTGCAAAGATTTTCATGGGGGATACGGGGGCAACCTTTTTAGGCTTTATTTTAGCGTCTCTTTCTATACAAGGCTTGTTCAAGGGCTATGCCGTGATTTCGTTTGCAGTGCCATTTTTAATTTTGGCGTTACCTATTTTTGATACAGCCTTTGCAATTTTAAGACGGTTATTTACAGGCAAACCAATCATGGGAGCCGATCGTGGGCATTTGCATCATCGCCTACTGGACATTGGTTTTTCACAAAAGCAAACGGTACTCATCTTGTATGCCATGTGTGCGATTTTGGGTGCCGCTGCTGTTATATTAACTGCAAGCGGCGCATTCCGTGCAATGATTTTAGTTTTTGCTATTTTGATTGCTATTTTTGCGGCAGCTAAATATATCAAAACACCGTTTTGGATGAAAATTGAAGAACCACCGATTAAAGATAAAAAATAACTTGCACATAAGGGGATATAAGATAATGTCAAAACTCAAGGTCATGACGATATTCGGAACAAGGCCAGAAGCGATTAAAATGGCACCACTTGTTAAAGAATT
>JACMMQ010000148.1 GCA_014378955.1 Clostridia bacterium | reverse complement strand
AATGTAATAGCACAAGGCAAGAAGGGGGAGTTATTTTTGAAGGCGTATATTGAAGAACGGACAGTCACCCTTGCACAATACATTATCGAGCACAAATCTACAGTTCGTGAGGCTGCGAAAAAATTTGGTATTTCAAAATCTACTGTACATAAAGATATCACAGAAAGACTCATATGGATAAAACCTCAACTCGCACAAATGGCAAAGATAATTTTAGAAGAAAACAAGGCAGAGCGGCACATTCGGGGCGGATTGGCGACCAAGCAAAAATACCAGAAGGAAAGCGAAACGAGTGCGTGAAATGCGCACTCGTTTTTGTTTGTTATTGTTATACACTATCTATAATCACGTCATTATTACTTATTTTACTTTTTATATATTCAATGCACTGTCGTCAACTTAAGAGAAATTACATGCATATTTACCGTAGGGGCGGGCTTTATGTCCGCCCGAATTTAGTGCATTTGGGCTGACACAAGGTCTGCCCCTACGAAAAACGCCGCTTAAGTTGACGACAGTGTTATTCAATGTCGTCAACTTAATTTTACAAAATAATGCTCACCTTAAAGACACCGCCTTGCGCCTCAAACGAATGCATGCCGTTATATTTTTCTGTAATTTTAGCAATGCTTTTTGTCCCATAGCCGTGATGCGGGCGACTGCTTTTTGGAAGGTCATTGTCAAACGCTATTGCGTGCTCATAATTGTTAATGATTTGAATGTACAGCTTATCGTTTTTGGTATAACAGGTAAGTGCTATTGCTCTTTTATTGGGGTCATACACCTGCAAGGAGGCATGAATGGCATTTTCAATCGCATTTGCGAGAATGATACAAATATCCATATTGGCAATAGTGATAGCTTCAGGCACTTGTGCCTTTACAGCAAATGTAATTCCCTCTCTTTTCGCTTTGCCAACATATGAAGACAAAATCAAGTTAACCGTATAATTTTGACAATAGCTTTCCACCACAGTATCCTCTATGCTTTTTTCAATGGTACTTATATAGGCACGTGCTTCATCGACATTGTTATCCATTAAATAAGCATTGATGAGCTGTAAATTGTGCCTTAAATCATGGCGGTAAATGATTGTTTTTTCTTGCGATTCTTGCAAAGCCTCTAGGTGCAATTTGGCTGAATCGATTTGCGTTATCAATATTGCCTGTTCATTTTCTAAGTTCATCTGTTCTCTTGTTTGCTTGAAAAACCGCAAAATCAACACATAAGAAGCGAGTGTTAATATAAGCGACATGATATGAAATATAGCGGTAATTTCCCAATTCTCAATATAGGAATAGTACTTTCCACTAAAATAAGAAAGTATATAATAAGAAAGTGGTATGGTGCAAAACCCAAACCAACCCTTATCGGCATTTCGCAGCATATAAAGAAAGGATGGGCGAAAATATTTATAAACGATGAAAAGCAACGGTACATAAGCTGAAAAACGAACCGTGGCAAGAACTGTACGATCAAAATTAAAAAACGAGGAGACAACAACCGCCACCAAAACAGCTGGTGCTGTTAAAATGACCGCTGTTAACATGACAAAAAATAATTTTATGCCTTTGTGCTTGGATAGGATAGAAAAAGCGATATAACTCGGCATTTGAACAAGCAGCGGATAAAACATTTTAACATATTTAAACCCATAATTTGTCCAAACAATCACACTTGCAATCGCTACTAAGCCTATAATAAGACAAACGTAAACAATGCTTTTTCGATTTTTTATTTCAATATCGAGGAGCATATACACGATACTGGTTCCGCAAACTGTCACCAACAACAATGCAATGATATCTATCATGATTGCAAGCCTCCATCAAAACAATAGTCGATGTATTGCTTTTTCACCTTTTGATAATTCGCTCTAGAAATCGGTATGCGTGCACCGCAAAAGGTTTTTATCTCATTGACCGAAATGGTATCAATAAAATTCATATTGACGATAAAAGAACGGTGCGGTTTTATAAATTGTTTGTAAAAAAGCAGTTCATCCTCAAGCACACTCATAATGCCCGTGCATTCTACCAATTCACCATTTTTTAAATGATAGTAAACCATTCTCCCAATAATTTCTAAATACTCTAAATTGTTTAGCAAGACTTTCGTAACGCCTATTTTTGTTTTGAGCAAAATATTTTTTCCTTTGTTAAAAATGTTGCTAAAAGCTTTTTCCAAAATAGGCAAAAGCACATGCGCTGTAATCGGCTTTATCGCATAATAAAAGGCATCCACCTCATATGAATTTACTGCAAATTCAGGGGTTGATGTTAAAAATATAATTTTTACAGCATTGTTTTTTCGCCTGATTTCCTGTGCGATTTCAATGCCGTTTAACCCTGGCATGATTACATCAAGCAAAATAATGTCGTAGCTTATGTTCGTTTCTATTGCGTCTACTAAATCAAGTCCTGTTGTAAATACGTCATGCATGAGTTCGGTCTCAGGATGCATGCACTTAAAACTGTTGATGATTTTTTCTACATTTAAAAGATCAGCTTGATTATCATCACAAATTGCAATTCTTAGCATCTTTATACCCTCTCATTTTTGATCAACCAAAATTCTATTTCAACAACATTATACCACAATTCCCCAGCTTTACAATGTACAACACACCCATAGGTACTACAAAAAATATCACCGCCAAAGCAAAACGAGTGCGTAATTTCACGCACTCGTTTTCTTCGCTTTTCAAAGCATTATTCTGCTAAAAAGTTGATTTTAACCCTTGTGCTTGCAGGCGTTAATTTATTCGCTAGCGTGACATATACACTGCCGCCACTTGCGCCTAATTGTGCAAGTGAAAGAATTATTTCTGATTTTCCTTTTGCCACGGTCGCTTTGCCAAGTGCTTTTGTGGCGGTATCATCTGTGTACACCGTCACCGTGTCACCCACCAAAAGCCCAGTTGCCGTCACTGTGTCCTTCGCTTTCCCTATGTTGTTTTTGATAACCACTTGATTGGATGAAATGACGGTGGTCGCTGTTTCTGCGCCATAATCCTTTGCTACACGATCGCTTTCTAGCTTGCCACTATTGGTGACGGTCACATAAACGGTGCTAGCGGTCATGCCAAGCTGTGCAATGGATACGGTTGCCTCTGTTGCTGATGCCAATACTGTCGCTTTTCCCAAAGTTGATTTAGTTGTTGCATCTTTATAAACCTTAACCGTATCCCCTTCTACGATATTTGTTACTAAAACAGTATCTTTACTACCGCCTGTATTGTTAATGATTGTTATGTTGTCAGGCGTTGGTGCTGCTGTTTTTTGCTCTGTTATGTAGTCTACCTTTACCCTTGAACTTGCAGGGGTTGATTTATTCGCTACTGTGACATAGATACTTCCCTCAGTTGCGCCTATTTGTGTGATAGAAACGATCGCTTCCGTTTTGCCCTTTGCTACGGTCGCTTTGCCCAAGGCTTTTTCGGTCGTGTCGTCCATATATACTGTAATGGTATCGCCCTCTAAAAGGTCTGTCGCCTTCACGGTATCCTTCATGCCAACGGCATTATTGGTGACAAATACTTTATCTTTGGATATAGCGGTTGTCGCAGTTTCCGCTGAGAACGCTTTCACTACTCTTTCACTTTCTAATTTCCCTTTATTGGTAACGGTTACATAAACACTGCCTGAAGTAAGTCCTACTTGAGAAACAGTTACAGTTGCCACTGTTTCAGCTGCAACCGCCTTGCCTAAGGTTGATTTTGTCGTGCTATCCTTATATACCTTGATGGTGTCTCCTACCACAACATCCGTTACCCCTATCGCATCCTTGATGCCGCCTGTGTTGTTGGTGACTGTAATCGCATCAGGAGAAGGCGCTACGGTTGTTTGTTCTGCGAGATAATCTAATTTCGTTCTAGAACTTTCGGAGGTAGTGGATGTCGTTATCGTCGCATATACGCTTCCTTCTGTTGCCCCTATGATTGATTTTGAAATAATTGCTGTGGTTTTGCCCCTTGCAACTGTCGCCGTGCCTAATACCTTTCCGCCAGTTTCGACGGTATAAATTTTAATAATATCGCCTGCTGTACCAGTATAGGTGATTGCGTCCGAAGAACCCGCATTGTTTGCAACCATAAAGCTATTAGCAGTTGGTGCTTGTGCAGGCTGTTTGCCTGACGAAGGTGCGTTGGTAGCGGACGGATCGTTTGTTGGGTCAGGTGTCGATGCACTTTCTACGCCATAGCTCACGGCAACCCTTTCACTCTCAGTCCCAGCCGCATTTTGGATGGTTGCATATACTGTACCTGCATCAGTGCCTAATTGTGCAACCTTTGTTGTGCCTACAGGTACAGAAGCGCCATTGATTGTGCGTGTACCATTGACAATCAATGGCAACAGCTTTTTACTATTCACATTTTCGGTCAAATAAATTTTAATAATATCGCCCTTCGCACCCTTATAGGTAATGGTATCCATATTGTCAATATTATTGTTTATGATAAAATTACTTGGCGAAGGTGGGGATGCTTGCGGTATACCCTCTGAAAATGTGTTATAAATTGTTGAATACGTAACAGGGGTTCTCCAAATTGATTCTTTTCCACCCGCTAAAACATAGGCAACGTATACAGTGCCACCATGGTCACCCAATTTCAAGGCAGAGCTTGCACCTAAATTCGTTCTGTAAGAACCTGGTTGACGAAAAAATGGTGAAAGCTTGTCTGAACAAGGCGGAATAAAATTCGAAGCATTTGCATGTGCTACTATGGTTGGTGTGGTATCGGCAATGTTTTTATACACATTTAAACTGTAATTCTCAGCAGCTGGCACAACGACAATTTCCTGCGCATTCTCCACTGCAAGAAAAGCAGGTGGGCTGTCTATATCAAAATGATTGCCCGTCTCTCCAGGATAGCTAAAAATATCCAGCTTGTTCGCATCCACTAAATCTGGAATGTACGTTGCCATGCAAGAAAGATTACCTGCAGCGCTTTCAAGTCTATTTGGAAGCTGTTGCGTTACTACGCATTCCCAAATACCATTGCTACTACTTACGGTTGGATACAAAACAACCTTTTTTGAAGCATCCGCAACACCGTTAAAATAGCTTGCATCAAGCGTCACTACATATAATAATTTCTTTGTGTAATCAGCTGAATAAACCCTTAATATCGTGCCAGCGGTTAAGCCTGCATAATTAAACGTTATCTCGCTAGCCTTATATAATGGGTCGTTTTGAACGATATTCGGAATATTTAACCCAACAATTTTAGGCGATTTTTCCGCCGTATAGGTCTTTGCTACTCTTTCACTTTCGGTTTTTCCAGGCTCTGTTACGGTTAGATAAATCTCTCCGCCTGCATGGCTTAAATGCACATCGGCAAGTAGCATTGTAAAGTCTTCTTCGCCCAAGTCAAGCGTTCGTGTTTCCAATGGTGTAACATCGGTTGCATTGGCGTATATTTTGAATGTAGGCCCCGAGACGATTGTGTTTTTGACCTCAACCGCATCCATTATCAAATCCTCACCCATGCTACCCTTTTCGCCATCGAAGTAATTGTAAACTTTAATTTGCGAAGCTACTAGCGTGGCAGACTGCTCTGCAAAGACCACACTGGTTGGCATCGCTACCGTTGAAATAATCATAACGGTACTTAAAACCTTGGCTAGTGTTCTTTTAAACATTTTTATTCCTCCCTAAAATGAATGTAGTTTCCTCGAAAACTCGTACAGCTTGTAATGACTGGTTTTTTAGCGAATGGCTTTTTTGTCCTCCACACCGTAGGGGCGATTCATGAATCGCCCGTTGTGCAAATTGGCACAGCGTATCGGGCGAATCGTGATTCGCCCCTACAAAAATTGACATTACAATTTTTAAGCGTTTTCGACGTCACTCTGAATGCTATCCGTTTTTGTATGAATTGCCACATTAAAAATATGCTTACATTGTTTTATCGGCATATTTGCTCAAATCTACATAGAAATGTAAAAAATCGACCGTTTGTTGTAAAAAGTACCTGTATATTATGTTTCAATAAAAATAACCCCCCTGCCTATTAGAATGATTAAAACCATTCTATCACACAAGGGGGTCATGATATGATGCATGTCAAAATTCGACTGCTAATTGCAAAAAATAGATAATATTATTATATACCCTTCACCAAATGCGCCATGTAGTTTCGTTTGACATTTTTCATGCTGCTACTAATGGGTACTGAAATGCTATTTTCCATAAAAAATGAACTGTCCTTAATTTCCAAAACGTAATCTAGGTTGACCAAATAGCTTTTGTGACAACGCAAAAACCGTGCATCCCTAAGCTGTGCCTCAAAATCGTTTAGCTTGCTGTAAACGCTCACAACGCCATTGTGCTTGGTATGCAGTAGGATAATCCTTGCCTTGCTCTCTGCGTATAGCAAATCATTAAAAAACAATTTGAAATATTGTCGATGGTTTTTCACAATGACAAATTGGCATTGTACGCACTGAAGGCCTTGTGTTGCAGTGTGTAATGCCTTGTTTAGCTTTTCCGCCACAATGGGTTTTGTCAGGTAGTAGGTCGCCCTTACGTCATAGCTCTCTACGGCATGAGCGGTAGACGTTGTTAGAAAAATAATATGACAAGTGCTGTCACTTTCTCGAATGATTTTTGCCGTTTCGATACCGCTCATGCTTTGCATGTAAATATCTAAAATAACAATGTCAAAAAACTGCTTGTTAACCTGCATATATTGTATTAAATCCTCGCCACTTTGAAAGGTCATCACCTCGGCATGTAAATCATTTTCCCTCAAATAACCATTGACCCTATTTAAATTATTTTCTCTTTCGAGCATGTTATCATCGCATATTGCTATATTCATCCCGTCACCACCCACCAGCCCATTATATCACATCACTTGCACGTCCACAATAAAGGTGCAAATATTTTTATATTTTGTTGAATTATGTCGTGAAATATAGTATAAATAGATGAGGCTTGTTAAAGGAGATGTAACCATGTCATTATCTACAATTGTATCGATTGTTGTTGCACTGATCACCGACATCATCGTGTTAACGATGATATACACACCAAAAAGAAAACTACTTACCATCTGGCTCGCAAACATGGTTTCCGCCACAATCGTCATTTCTTTAGGCTACTATCTTTACACCACCTTTCACATCAGCATATTGAGCCTGTATTTGATGGGTTGTTCTTCACTTTTTGTGTATATGTACCTATTTAAAAATAATTTTACACAGCTTGCATTTATTTATTTTGCATCGTGGTCGTT
>JACMMQ010000147.1 GCA_014378955.1 Clostridia bacterium | reverse complement strand
GTGCCACCACGTGAAGCGTTTTATCAACCGAAAAAATCTGTTCTATTGGCAAACGCAGTGGGCGAAATAGCAGGGGAAATGCTCATGGCTTATCCACCAGGCATTCCCGTTATTTCACTTGGGGAACGTATCACACAAGAAATCGTGGATTACATTAAATTATTGAAAATACAAAACTGCCAATTACAAGGCATGGCGGACAGCCATGCAGATACGCTCATGGTACTCGTATAATTACATAACCAAAGCAATGCCAATGACCACAAATACAGCGCCCACTATGCGCATATAAGTAATGGGTTCGCCAAAAAAAATAGCTGCACCAGCCAGCGTGACGATGGGCGAGCTTGCCATGATGATGCTCACCATCGAAACATCCCCACGCTTGATGGCGGCGAAGTAGGCAAGATCACCCACAAGCGTTGCTAAAATTGCTTCAATTAAAATTAAAACCCACATGTTGGTTGGAATGCTTTTGATTTGAATCACGCTGTCCTTGACGCCTAACCATGAGCAAATTAAGGTAGCAGCAAAAATGGTACGCAACAAAAGCCCTGCAACAGGGTTGACATTGGTCAATGCAACCTTTGCAAACAGAGGCGCAATGCCCCAACAGATCATGCCGAAAATTGCTAGCCAAAAGGTCATTGCATATCCTCCAATTTTTTTAGGGTTCTTTTTCAATGTATGCAATGAAGCATCAAAATATATTTTTTTGGTAAATATTATTATGATTAAACTTTTTATGGATTGTAAACAATAAAAACACACATCATTTAGATAGGTGGTTAATTGTTTGAAAAATCATAAAATAATAGCGGTCATGTGTTGTGTCTTCATGCTTTGTAGCTGTACGGCACGTAAAGAACCAGTTGCGAATAAAAATAATCGGAATACTTCACCCGTGTTTAATTTAGGTAATTTTTTTCACATTCAAAAAGAAGAGCGTGCAAAAGCATCACCATCTCCGAGCCCAGTGGTGGAAGCGCAGGAAATACCGCTCAAATCAGGTCAAACCTCTGTGTTACCGTGGGATAAAGAGGAAGCCTTTTTGAATGCCAAGATGACAAACGGTACGCCTATTTTAATGGCAGCTTATCATACGGTTTTGCATGACCCATTGCCTGGCGAGGAGTTTAATGTACATTTGGCGGCAAGCATGTTAGCAGGCAAGGTGATTTCGCCATCAGCAGTGTTTTCGCAAAACCAAACGGCTGGGCCGTATACAGAGGAGCGAGGTTTTCAAAAAGGGCCAACCTATGCAGGCGCAAAGCTGATTACAACTATAGGCGGTGGCGTGTGTAAAATTGCGTCCACGCTATACAATGTGGCGATTTTGAGCAATTTAGAAATAGTTGAGCGCTATAACCACGGTATGCCAGTGCCTTATGTGCCATACGGGCAGGATGCAACAGTTTCTTATGGCGCAAAGGATATAAAATTTCGCAATAGCACCAATGCACCCATTATGATTTGGGCAAAAGGGGTAGACAACGTGCTTTACATTGCCTTTTACGGCACACAAACGCCACCAAAGGTGGAATGGCATCACGAACGCATCAGCACCATTCCTGCACCTAAATCATATAAGAACAACACAACCATACCAGTGGGCATTGAAAAGGTGCTGTATGAGGGTATGGACGGTGGCATCGTGCGGTCATGGGTGACGATCAATCAACCTGATGGCAGTGTAACAGAAAAACAATTGGGCAACAGCCGTTATGCGCCCTTCCCATTTATTATCGAAAAATCGTTGAATTAAAAAAAGCAGTTGCCAACGTTTGAATTGGCAACTGCTTTTTCTTTGTAAACAAAGTCTAAAATCTGTCATTCCGAGAGAGGAACGAACGAGGAATCCCCTTAAGTTTTATTGATTTTTAAGTGAACGGTTAATCGCACTCAATATCCCACGTATGGAAGCGATGTTAATATTCGCAGAAATCCCAACGCCAAATACATTGCCGCCCTGAGGTGTTTGCAAATTGATGTACGCAATCGCCTTAGAATCAGAGCCAGAGGAAAGCGCATGCTCGTCATACGAAACAAAGCTATAATCCTTCAC
>JACMMQ010000146.1 GCA_014378955.1 Clostridia bacterium | reverse complement strand
GTGATCAGTATCGCTGGTGAAAATGCAAAGAGTGTTTCTATAGAGACTGCTACGATTCAGTCGGGCGACAAGTCCGAGCCACTTCTACAACGACCGTTTTTCAAGTCGAAAATGCACGAATTATCAAAAATGTCTCTAAATTTCTCTCGTACCGTGCTATTTTTTACGAGTTGCAACCTAATTAGAGATAGATTTGAAATAAATGTAGAAATAATAATCAATTTATGGTAATATATTTTTGAATAAAACCGACACAAAGGAGCCAATTTTTATGAAATACATTTTAATATTAGGAGATGGCATGGCAGATCGCCCTGTCCCACAGCTTGGTGGCAAGACACCGCTTCAGTATGCCAACATTCCTCACATCCATGCCTTGGCTAAAAACGGACAGGTTGGGCTGGTCAAAACTATACCAGATAACATTTCCCCTGGGAGTGATGTTGCAAACCTTTCTGTGATGGGTTACGACCCTACCGTTTATTATACAGGACGCTCACCGCTTGAAGCGGTCAGTATAGGCATTGATTTGGCTGAAAGCGATATTACCTTTCGCTGTAATTTGGTTACGCTGTCAGACGATGAAGCTTTCGAACACAAAACCATGGTGGACTACAGTGCGGATGAAATCAGCACACCTGAAGCGCAACTTTTGGTTTGTGCAATTAAGCAAGCGTTTGACAATGAAGTTATGTGCTATTACAAGGGCATAAGCTATCGCCATTGCTTAGTATGGCAAAATGGTTCATTAAATATAACACTTACGCCGCCCCATGATATTTCAGACCAACCTATTCTAAACTATTTGCCTAAAGGCGAAGGGCAACAGGCACTATTAGACATGATGAAAAAAAGCCATGACTTGCTAAAAAATCATCCTGTAAACCTCGCAAGAATTGCCCTTGGTCTGCGTCCTGCAAATGCTATTTGGCTGTGGGGTCAAGGCAGTAAGCCCACACTGCCAAGCTTTTATGAAAAATTCGGTATGCATGGTGTCATGATTTCGGCAGTTGATTTGCTAAAGGGCATAGGCATTGCAGCAGGCCTCAAAAATATCGATGTGCCAGGGGCGACAGGGAATATCCATACCAATTTCAAGGGCAAGGCACAAGCGGTGATTGATGCCCTCAAGCAGGGTGCTGACTTTGTATACCTTCATATGGAAGCGCCTGACGAATGTGGACATCGTGGTGAAATACAAAACAAGGTCAAGTCTATTGAATTAATTGACCAAGAGGTTGTTGCATTTTTAAAGCCACAATTGGATAAAATGAATGAACCGTATAAAATTTTATTTTTGCCCGACCATGCAACACCGTTATGCACGCGGACACATTCCTCTGAACCAGTCCCTTTTTTAATTTATGAAAGTGCCTCGGAAAAGGCGCCTTGCAATCTTTCCTACACAGAGGAGGATGCCCAAAAGTCAACACTATATTTTGATAAGGGTCATCTGCTCATAAACTATTTTTTATCGAATTGAGGTGAAATATGAACACCATTTTAGAAAAAAAGATTATACGTGTTTCGCTCTATCTTATTTTCATCGCTTTGGGGTGTATTGCAGCTTTTTACACGCTTTCGTACTTATTATATTGGTTAGCACCATTCATCACAGCTTATTTATTGTCGCTCATAGCAGAACCAATTATAAGGTTTTTGACCACGCACTTTAAGTTAAAAAGAAAGCTAGCGGCTGGAATTGCGGTTGGTATTTTAGTGCTGACTTTTGGTACTTTGCATTTTTTTATTGGCAATCGTATATGGAAGGAGCTACAAGCATTTCTTGAATTTATTCCCCAATTTAAGGTAATGCTCAATCGCATGTTGGTAGAAGGTCGTACGCTTTATGCCCAGCTTCCACCTGAGGTGCTTAAGCCAATCC
>JACMMQ010000145.1 GCA_014378955.1 Clostridia bacterium | reverse complement strand
TTGTCCCCTTTTTTCAAAAAGGGGCGGGCGTGGGCAGCGCCCACATTACGTCACTCCCCAAATAATCGTAAATATACCAGCACGAACATGGCGTGTGACCATGTTAGGGGTACTACCCATGCTGGATCGCCAGTTTGACGGTCGACCTGTTCGGGCAATAGTCCCATGTACGTTTGGTGCTTGGCTGACCACTTTAATATTTCCTTTGCGGTTTGCTTGTTGCCAATTTCTAAATCGTACAATGCCAACCATAGTGAGGTTAATATCCAAGGGTTTCCTCCACGGTAATCATCCTCCTCGTATCGGCGAATGCCGCCCACTTGGTCTTGTATCAACCGTTTGCGTATGGCTTGCACGGTTTTTAGCATGCGTTCATCGGTTGGGGCGATGATGCCGAACGGCTGTGCCAAGCCCAATATGCAAATATCCACTGTCATATCGTAGGCAGTTACCCATTTTTTATAGCCCATGTCGTTGACCGCTACCTCCAGCCAGCCGCCATACCCTTCACCCTTGACCTCTGCATTGACCGCACGTACAAATCTTCCTTGCTCGTCATGCCAGAGGGTGGATGCTATTTTTTCCTGCAAGGCATTTGCGACTACACGCCATTGCGTGCTGTCTTTTTTTAGCACGGTCGCTATTTCAACCGCTGCCAACAAGCCTGCACACACCGCCGCCGCTGAATAGGTGTGCTGTCCGATGCGTTCCTCCCATAAATCATACGTGGGTTTGGGCAAGCCATTTTCATCCATAAAGTGCATCAAGAAGTCCGCACCGCTTTTTACCGTTTGCCATAGCCCCGTTAAAAACAGCTTGCGTTTGACCTTTTGATAATGCTTGAAAATGCCCCAAATGAGCGTGCCTGTTTCATCAATTTGCAAGCCCCATGAAGGGGCGATTTGTCCGTCTAATGTATAGCGCTGATACCAGCTGCCATTGCTCGCTTGTGCCTTTTTCGCCCAAGCAAAAAAATTATCCACCATGTCATAGTAGCCAGCCTCGTCCATCGCCGTGGTGATAAAGCCTGCATCACGCCCCCAGCAATAGCCGTACCGTCCACACGTAGAAAACTGTTCATCCACCTCAGGCGCCGCTAAAATACCGCCACTTTCCGCATCACTCATGAGCGCAAATACAAGCAACGAACGGCGGTACATGGTATCTAAATTGGGATGTCCACTTTTACATGGCTTGCCCATGCTTAAATACGCATGCCAGTATGCCTTTGTTTGATGCATGTGCAGTTTTGCCGCAACAGACTTTAACTGCTGTGCCATTTGCAACACGCCCTTGAGCGTATGATCATAGCAGATGTGTAGCGTAAAGGTGGCTTGCATATTTTGCGCAAGTGTACCAAGCTGCCACCCTTGCGATGCCTGCCCAATCATACCAAAGTCATTCACCCCATGAAAATTTGCGGTTTGCGCCGCACCCATTGCCCCATCGGTAATTTGAAACCCAAATGGCTTATCCTGTCCAACAACCGCTACATACTGGTCAGGGCGATAATGCACAATGCCCCCCGCGTCATGGTCATACAGCGAGCTGGTCAAGTTTTGTTCGGTGGAAACCATCTCTGAATAGGCAATAAAATGAAGGGTTATCGCCCCTTCTGCTAAGTAGGTAATGTCAAATGTACGCACTAAAGTCCCGTGCTTGGGTAGCACAAAATCATGCGCAAGGACACGTACCCCCCACCCATGATGCAAATAATCGGTCTCTATAATATTCGTATCGTGCAAATAGCGTTGCTTGACTTGCCAGCCATCCTCATGCAACCAAACCGTTCCCTTTTCGGGACAATGTAAGCCCACAAAAAACTGTTCCACATGCTGTGGTGCATCTGGATGAGGCGCATAAAGCCGTATGAGCTCACCTCGATTGTCAAAGCACGCAAGCATTTGCCCATCGCCTGTAATGGCGTCATTCATATATTTTTTCATGTTATTTCTCCTAACCTTCTATAAGAATAGCCCTCCAAAAATGCCTTCACTCAGCATCAAGATGAGCGGATTGATTTTAAACCGTTGCAAAACAAGTACACCGATAAAAATAGCCATTGCGCCCCATTGTACGGAAAAATGATACCAATCAGGGTTTTGTAAAAAATGAATTTTTTCATTCAGTGTAGACAATTGAAGGAAAAATATGACTGCGGCTGCCATCATACCAATGGTAACAGGTCTTATGCCTGCCAAAACAGCCTCCACCCATTTTAAATGCTTAAATTGTGCCATGAATTTCACAATTATAAACATTAGGACAAACGAGGGTAGAAGCAAGCCAAGCATTGCCACGACTGCTCCTATAATGCCTGCTTGTTTCATGCCAACAAATGTCGCCGCACACGTTGCCAACGGGCCTGGCGTGATTTGTGAAATTGCCACCACATCTGCAAACTGTGCAAATGTAAGCCAACCATTTTCCACAACCGCTTTTTCGATAAGCGGAATAATCGCAAATCCACCGCCAAAACAAAAACTCCCCACCATCAAAAAAGTGCTAAATAACTGCCAAAAAATCATTGTTTCACCTGCTTACTGTACCAAACACCTACCAAGGCACCCCCTAAAATGAGCCAAATGGGGTGTATTTCAAAAACTACCATGCCCACTACAGTGATAGCGCACAAGCATAAACCGAAAGACCCTTTTACAGCATTCTTGCCCAATTTCACAACCGCACCTGCAATAATAGCGGTCACGCCTGCGGTGACGCCTAAAAATACTTTTTTGATTACGGGAAACTGTCCCATCTGCCCATAAAAATGTGCCAACACCAAAACCAGTAAAAAGGACGGCAAAACACACCCCAACACCGCAACCATCGCCCCAAAAGATCCTGCAACACGATAGCCTGCATAGATTGAGGTATTCACCGCCAACACGCCGGGGATGGACTGCGAAACCGCCAAGCAATCGGTGAATTCATCATCGGTCATCCACGTGTTCACCTCCACCAGCTCACGGCGCATCAATGATACCATCGCATATCCGCCACCAAACGTGAAGCTTCCGAGCTTTAGAAATACTAAAAAGAGTTGCCAATATTTATGCTTCATCATATCCTTTTATCCATTCACACAAGTAGTATTCACCGAAATACATATAAGGACGACTATAAGCCGTCCCATTATTTATACATTTTTATTGTTAC
>JACMMQ010000144.1 GCA_014378955.1 Clostridia bacterium | reverse complement strand
TATTTTTAAAAATGCTGCTACGCCATCGGTTTGTAATATTTCTTGTAGCAACCGCCCCGTGCTTGCTTGCACCACCAAATCGGTGTCTACAAACGGCATGCCCATTGATTTCGCCAACAAAACGCCCACGGTGCTTTTACCTGCCGCTGGCATCCCGATCAATACAATGTTTTTTTGCATAATGCCTCTTTCGACCAAAATTTCGGGCGGAACAATCCTGCCCCTACAATTGGATAATACGTTATCGGTGAAATTTACTAATCATCGATACAATGAGCATAATAATGCTTGGAATGGATAGCACCCATAGTAAGATGGACACCCATCGGCTTCTTTTTTGTTCATAGGCTATTTCCTCTTGCTCGAAATCCACAGTTGGCTCAAGGTCGGAGGGGGCATTGATAAAGCCCATTATCTCGCTTGCCCTCTCATATGCATTTTCAGGCACATAAATGTCCGCACCAAAAGGGCTTGTGCCCATGTATAGACGGTTAAAATCACCATTGTTCTTTTGCTTCATGATGATTGGAATGCCTTCATTTTGCAAGAAATTGCTAAGCATTTGCAACTGTGTTTCGTCTTGCGCCGTCGTTAAGAATACCTCGTTTTGTAGGTTTTCTGGTTCATTTGGTAATTGTGCGACAAGCTGCACGGCACATTCTGGACATTCCTTCAAATCCTTTTTGTATTCATAACGGCAATTGGGACAAAACGCCATGATTTCCGCCTGCTTTCTAAAAAAACGATACATATAGTTTGTGCAACTAAACCACTAAAAATACTTGCGGCTTTTCATATAACGAATACTTTCGTCAAAGCTCAAATCCAAGCCAAAGGTTGGACGAAATGCCTCATTTGGGCACTTTTGCACGCAACGCATGCATAAAATGCATTCACCCGAGAGTATACGCTCGTCCGCATCCACATATTGCACGATTTTAATGTCCATCGGGCAAGCCTCTTCGCACGCCATACAGCGTCGACATTTCGAGCGATCACCACGCAATTTAACAATTGCAAAGTGTGAAAAAAATTGTTGCACTGGAGCGACCGGGCAGAGATATTTGCAAAACGCCCGATTGTCCTTGAATACAACCGCTAATATTGCACCCAATACATAATAACCTAGTAAAACCATCCAAAAAGTAACCACTATCGACTTTTGCTGTAAATCAATACTTGCGCCTTTAATATTCAAATACCATATACCAACGCTTAAGCACAAAATATAGAATAAAAAAACCAACTGGAACGCATATCCCTTTTTAATTCTACCCTTGCGACCATTGTGTTCAAATGGCATAATTTCAAACAGCACCGCAATCCAGCAACCCCAGCCACACCAAGCCCTTCCAACTACTATCGGCAATATAATGGTGTACAATAGAAACGCCAAAACGCTGAGCGTCCACGTATTTTGCAGGGCATATATCATAAAACCACTGATATCAGGGTTTTCCATACGCATAAGCCATAGGTATAAAACCGAATAACTCCCTAATATAATCATGGCACTTTTTCTCGCCCATTGTATGTATGCCAGTGGCAAAACAAGGTTTAAATAGGAAGCAAATGCCACAGTTGTTGAAATGACTGCGCCATGTAAAGCAGTACGCCAGTCTTGCATAAGATTACCACACACCGCAGAAATGGTTATCCCTAAAACCCAAATGAGTATAGGATACTTTAAACTTTTGTACGAAAACCGCCAACGTAGTTGCTTGTTCTTTTTTGACATGCACATTGTCTCCTCGCCATGATGTTATGTAAACGCTATAATTCAAAAAAAACCGTTTTGATACAAGCTTTGGCACCTCATGAGCATAGCACAAAACCAATGCATTTGTCAATGGCATTGCTGTGAAATTCGCATGACTTCGCTAGAATTTGACAGCTTGTAGGTGTGTTTTTACTGTTAAACTTATACTAATCTTGATTAGAACGGTCAATCATGCAATACCCCAAAATACAAAAAAGAACCCCAAAACGAGGTTCTTTACAAGCTTTTATTACTCGCTGATCAATTGCTTAACTTCTTGTATAGCCCATTTTGCGATACGCAGCTTGCCCTTATCTGCATTCACTTCAATTACAAGTGTATCGTCTTTGATTTGTAAAACCTTGCCGTAAATGCCACCGCTTGTGACGATTTCATCTCCAACCTTGACGTTGGCACGCATTTGTGCTTCTTTTTTCGTGCGCTTGCGCTGTGGTGCGATGAGCATAAAATAAAATACTGCAAAAATCGCTGCATAAATCACTAAAACCATGATACCACTATTGCCACCTTGTGCTGCCGCATCTGTTGCTACTGCTGGTGCTGGTGTATTATCTGCAAATGCCTGTAACATATAAAACGCCTCCATCATTTTCAATTCATTTTTTACTATTATACCCTAATTGGTAAAAATATACAAGCCTTATCCCTGCATTTCCTCCAAAAATTTCTTTGCGCCTTCTAAAATCAAATGCCCTTCAATGTCACACAGTGCCTTTTGAATGGGTGCAATCCATTCGTCACAGCAAAACAGCAAAAGGTTGCCATTTTCCTGCTCATCTACCCCGAGATTTTCATGGCGTTCCACATGGATACGCATGTACCACCCCATCGCTTGGTCAAACACAGCGAAGTGTGCATCCTCTAACGACGTCACCGCCTCATATAACAAGGCTTTATGCGTTAATGTATCAATTGTAATGGGCTGTGCCTCTCGCACCGTACGCCCTTCGAATTCCCATAAATCCCTTGCCCATAAAAGCTGCGTAATGGGCAATCTATTCAAAATGCGACCGAGCACCTCACACAGCACTGATAATGGCAGGTCGTAGTTAAACCGTAGCACCTTTTGATGAAAGGGAATTTGCTGACCTAACAGCCGCAAATATGCCTTGTCGTACATGTACACACTCTCCCCGTTATAATCTCGTGCCCAGCACTTCTAACCGCTCACGCTTATATGCTTGGAAACGCCCTTGGTCTAATGCGTTTCGTATTTCCGCCATAAAGGCATTGTAAAAATACAAATTGTGTATGACGCACAAGCGCATGGCAAGCATTTCCTTTGCCTTGAATAAATGGCGAATGTACGCCCTTGAATAATTTTGACAGGTTGAGCACCCACATTGTGCATCAATCGGGCGATCGTCCACTTCGTATTTTGCATTGAGCAAATTCATGACGCCGTGCCCTGTGTACAAATTGGCGTGCCGTGCATTTCTGCTAACAATCACGCAATCAAAAAAATCAATACCACGGTCAACCGCTTCTAATAGGTTGATCGGCGTACCCACCCCCATCAAGTAGCGTGGGCGGTCGGTCGGCATGTGTGGCTCAACCACCTCAAGGGTGTGATACATTTCCGCATGGCTCTCGCCCACCGCCAAGCCACCAATGGCGTACCCTGGCAGGTCTAAGTCCCTTATTTTATGCATGTTTTCAATGCGTAAATCGTCATGTGTACCGCCTTGGTTGATGCCCCACAGCATTTGCTGCTTGTTGAGCGTTTCAGGCAATGTGTTCAAGCGGTCTAGCTCTATTTTGCAACGCTCAAGCCAACGCACAGTTCGGTCGCACGATTGCTTGGTGTATTCGTACGTTGCAGGATTTTCCACGCATTCGTCAAATGCCATCGCAATGGTGGATGCGAGATTGCTTTGTATTTGCATGCTTTCCTCTGGTCCCATGAAGATTTTTTTGCCATCAATGTGGGAGGAAAACATTACGCCCTGCTCGGTAATTTTTCGCAACGACGACAGTGAAAAAACCTGAAAGCCGCCGCTATCGGTCAAAATAGGCCCTTGCCAATTCATAAAGCGGTGCAAGCCCCCCAATTGGCGAATGATTTTATCGCCCGGGCGCAAATGCAAATGATAGGTGTTGGACAGCTCCACCTGACAGCCCACGTCCACTAAATCTTTAGAGGAAACAGCCCCTTTTATTGCCGCTAGCGTACCAACATTCATAAAAACAGGCGTCTGAATGACGCCATGCACGGTTTCAAATTCTCCCCGTCTTGCCTTGCCCTCTTGTTTGTGTAATTTAAACATATTTTCCTCCAGCTGGTTGGTATTATAGGGTTTCGCATGTTGCGACATGCGACAATTTTTTTGAAAAAAATTGAGTAAAATTTGTAATGTTTGGGTTTCACTGACTGTGGTCAGCGACAGGGGCGCCGCCCCTTGACCCTGCAAGCCTTTTGAAAAAGGCTTGAGCGAAAACTTTAGTTATTTGTGTTGCAAAATTATTGTATAAACATCGCATCGCCAAAGCTAAAAAAGCGATATTTTTCCTTGACCGCTTCCGCATACACCTCTTGCATACGCTCATGCCCCATCAACGCACTCACTAGCATAAGCAATGTAGACTCTGGCAAATGAAAATTGGTAATCAGCGCATCCACTGCCTTAAACGTGTACCCCGGATAGATAAAAATATCCGTGGCGCCACTACACGCTTCAAACGGCAACCCCTTTTGTGCGGCAGTTTCCAGCACACGGCACGACGTCGTGCCCACACACACCACCCGACCGCCTTGTTTTTTTGTTTTGTTCAATTTGTCCACCGTTTCTTGCGGCAACACAAAATATTCAGCGTGCATCTTATGCTCAGTAATTTTTTGTACCTTCACTGGACGAAACGTACCCAAGCCCACGTGCAACGTCACAAATGCGGTGTCCACGCCCTTTGCTCGAAGCTTATCAAGTGTTTCGTCTGTGAAATGCAGTCCTGCCGTGGGCGCTGCAACCGATCCGTCATGTTTTGCGTATACCGTTTGGTAACGGTCTTTGTCGGCTAGTTTTTCAGTAATGTAATGTGGCAACGGGATTTCACCCAAGCGATCAAGCACCTGTTCGAAAATGCCTTCAAATTCGAATTGGGCAATACGCACGCCACCCTCACCAATGCCTAAAATCTCCGCCTTTAATGCACCATCGCCAAACGTAAACCTTGCGCCTTCTCTTGCCCGTCTGCCCGGCTTGAGCACCACCTCCCAGCGATTGTCTGACAGCTTGCGGAGTAGTAAAAACTCGATTTTACCGCCCGAACCTTCCTTCACACCGTACAGCCGTGCAGGAATGACCCTTGTATCGTTCATCACTAGCAAATCGCCTGCATGTAATTCGTCCACGATATCGGTAAAATGGGCGTGTGTCAACAGCTCCTTTTCACGATCTATCATCATGAGCCGTGACCCCTCACGCTTTTCAAGCGGATGCTGTGCAATCAATTGTGGGGGTAAATTATAATAAAAATCCTTTAATTCCATCTATAGTTTCTCCTTCAAAATTTAATCATTAGCACTATCCTCGCTAGACATTTGTAGGGGGCGGATTTATCCGCCCGATACTTGTTCAACGAAATGCAGCATGGTCAATTCACTTTTGCGATAGGTTTCGGGCGGATGAATCCTGCCCCTACAATGGCAAGATTTAAGCTGAAACTGGGTGACACAAGTCCGAAGCACGCTCTTTTTTGTCATTCCGAACGCAGTGAGGAATCTCATATCTTCCCTCATAGCATGAGATTCCTCGTTGTATTCGCTC
>JACMMQ010000143.1 GCA_014378955.1 Clostridia bacterium | reverse complement strand
TTAATCTCTAAAACCTCAAAAATAGATTTTTCTGTGCCACGGTCTGCGGCATTTAAAATATCGACAATCGCTTGTATACCACCACTGGCGGTGTATGCCTCTTTCCCAAGGGACGAAAGCTTTTTCTTTAAAATGCGTTCAATTTCACTTGTAAATTCAGGCGATGTCATATCCATGGTTGCAATACGCGTAGCGACCTCTGCTTGCTTTTCCTTCGGGAGCACCGACAGCACTACCGCCGCTTGGTGTGGTGATAGGTATGAAAAAATCAGTGCAATGGTCTGTGCGTGTTCATTTTGAATAATATTGAGCAATTGGTTTGGGTCTGCCTTTCGAATAAAGTCAAACGGCCTGCCCACCATTGATTCCGCCATCTTATCCATAATCAGTGCAGCTCTTTGAACACCGAGCGATTGCTCCAAAATTTCCTTTACATATTTCATGCCGCCGTCACTGTTAAAGGTATTAACCCTGCACAACTTAGCAAATTCGTCAATCACATCAGCGCGTGTATGTTCCTCAATTTTGCTAAGTCGCGCAATTTCTGTGGTGACCTGCTCAATTTCATCTTCTCTTAAGTGCTTTAAAATTTTAATCGCATTTTGCGTGCCTAATGATACCAAAAGTATTGCTGCTTTCCTTTTCCCTGCAATGCCTTCAAGCGTCGTTGTCATATTACCCACTCCTAATTTTCATTCAGCCATTCCCGTAATTGCTGTACGACAATTTCCGGCTTAGAATCAATTATATTGTCCATTCTTTGTTTCTTAATAATTTGTTCCTTGTCCTCTTCTGGCATTTCAATAATATCCTCAACAAATTTTGTAGGCACGTTGTGCATATTCGCAAAATCCGCTGTGGCTGTGGCTGATCCAGTGCCTGACCCAGCCCCAACGCCAACGGTCCTTGGTAATTCTCTTACCGCTAATTTCAGCTTTGAAATAAACCTGTATATCATGAATAAAACAAAGAATACCGCCAGTGCGTAACCTGCGTATTTTGCATATTCTATATATTGTTGCGTTGTTTCACTTTTTTGAGCGGTGGTTTTTAATTTATCCGCCTCTGTTTTTTCTGCAACCTTGCCATCAAATGCCATGCCCTGTACGACAATTTTATCAGGCTCTACGCCCACCGCAGTGGATACAATTTTTTGTATTGATGCAAGCGTCTTATCATCTAACGGACTTTTATTGATTAGGATGGATAGCGTAAGCTTTTCAACCACGCCTTGCGCCTTTTCAATTTGATCCTTTACTTTATTGACTTCATAATTGATGGTTTTATTGGATTTATCATAACCGCCTTGGTCAGCACCACTCTGTCCTGCTGGATAGGTCGTTTGTCCTGTCGTATCAGTGGATGTGCCATTGTTTACTTTTTCCTTTAACTCATTTAAGCTCACTGCAATCCCTGTATCATCCGCAACGGGTAAAAAGGTTATTTTCTCCGTTATTTGCTTGTCAAAATTCAATTTCACATTGACCGATGGGATTACATTCCCCTTGCCAAAAACAGGATCGAGTAATGCATAAATTTGTTTTTGCAAGCTATCTCTCACTTGATTTTCCATATCAAAATGCGTACCCACGTTGCCCGTTTCGCTACTATCTTGCACATTGAGTGCATTCATATTGCTATCGACAATGGAAATGTTTTCAGCCTTTAACCCTAATACACTTTTAGCCACCAGCTCTTCTATGCCTTTGATTTGCTTTTTCGTGAGGGTACTGCTTAAGCTTAATAAAACAGCCGCTGTCGTGGATTGCTTATCACTTTGTAATACAAAGCTATCTTGCTCTGGAATGCTGATGGTCACAATCGCATCTTGCACGCCACCCATTGTTTTAATGGCTGTTTGAATGCGCTCTTGCAGCTGTAGCTGGTCCGCCTTACGCTTATCAAAGTCAGTTGCCCCTAGCCCTAAACCGCCTTTAAAATAATCATAATTGAAGCCCGTTTTCGGATATCCTTCCGCAGCAAGCTGCATTCTAAGCTTTGCCTCTTGGCTCTTTGGGACTAAGATCGTGCCATTGCCTTCAGGCTTTACATCTACCTTCATTTCACCAAGCTTATTGAGTATTTCACCCGCATCTTTGCTGTTGAGATTGCTATATAGGACGGTATATTCCTTGCGTGTAGCCGCCCATGATAATGTGAAAATAACCACCAAAATTAACACTGCAGAAATAATAAGCCTTCTGCGTGAGGGGTTGTCCAATCTTCCCCAAAAATCATTGATTTGTGTAGTTATAAGCTTAAAGAAATTTTCCATCAGTTTTATGTGTTTCCTTTCCCAGTTTCGCTAATATCTTACATTTCACTCAAAAGAGTATGCTAAGATATTACACCTGCATACGCATGATTTCAGTGTACGCATCTAAAATCTTATTTCTGACCTGCATCGTTAAGCGAAGCGAAATGTCCGCCTTGTCCATATCAATCATCGCTGTGTGCAAATCGTTTACATCGCCCGTCAATAGGTTGACCGTGCTTTGTGCATTTACCTTTTCAGCTTGTGTTGTTTGGGCAATGGCATCGCTCAAAATATTTTGAAAGGATGATTGCTTGGACTGTGTCGTTGTGGTCGGTTTGAATGCCATGCTCTCTAAGCCGAATGATGGATTAATTTTCATGAAAGAGTCCCCCAAAAAAATATTTTTTATCTGCCTAATTCAAGTGCTTTTAACGCCATGCTTTTTGTTGCGTTGAGCATCGTGATGTTAGACTCATATGCCCTTGTCGCTGCCATCATATCCATCATTTCTTGCATGATATCGACGTTTGGCATTTTCACATCCCCTGTTTGAGGGTCAGCGTCTGGATGGGATGGGTCGTGAACGATTTTAAAAGCGCTTTTGTCTTCTACAATCTTGCTCACCGACACACCGCTTCCTACTGCTTGGCTGCTTGCAGAAAGATAGGATGAAAATGACTCTTGGCTGTTTTGCTGGCTCAATACCGCCACCCGACGGCGATATGTCCCACCATTTTCGGTGCGCGTTGAGTTCGCATTTGCTATGTTTTGTGCAATGATATCCATACGCATTCTTTGTGCGGTTAAGGCTGATGCGCTTATGCCGAAGGAGCTTAAAAATGACATCATCAACCTCTCCCTTCACTAATAATATATCTCGCTTTAGCCATTTCTTTTGAGGCTTTTTGAACCAATGTCTGATAAAGTAAATTGTTTTTTGCCAGCTCGGTCATTTCATTTTCAATATCGACATTGTTGCCGTCTGTACGCATAGAGGTTGTTTGATTTTGTATGACGGATGGCTCAATGCTACTCCCTACACCCCCGCCTGAATTCATGTGCTTATCACTGGATTTTCGCATTGCCATGCTTCCACCGCCACCTAATTCCGACTTCAGGATGCTTTCAAATTCTACCTTTGATGCTTTAAAGTTAGGTGTTTCAGCATTTGCAATGTTGTTTGCTATAACCCTGTTGCGTGTCCATGCAACATCCAAGCCCTTTTGAAGCATTTTCAATTGTCCATTGATTAAATCCAACGCAAATCATCCTTCCTGTAAGTGGATTAGCACGATGTGGGCGCTGCCCACGCCCGCCCCTTTTTTGAAAAAAAGGGGGCAAAAAACTTTAGTTGGGG
>JACMMQ010000142.1 GCA_014378955.1 Clostridia bacterium | reverse complement strand
TTTTCTATCGTAAAAAGAAAGTAACAAAGAAAAATACTCTTTGAGTGTTTGGATTTCGCAGTCTGCGGACGACGCCGAGGACTCCGTCCCTCGACCCTGCAATTTTTTGAAAAAAATTGAGTAAAACTTTAATGTTTACTTACAAATAATTTTAAAAACCCCAATTAAAGTTTTTGTCCCCTTTTTTCAAAAAGGGGCGGGCGTGGGCAGCGCCCACATACGTACCAATATATGAAAGCAGGGGGAACAATATGGAAAAGCTTCTTGAAATATTAGAACAGGACAATCGCATCACCCCAGAGCAGATTTCGGTCATGCTTGATAAGGATGTCGAGGAAGTCAAGCGCGCAATTTTAGAGCTTGAGGAGCAACAAATCATTTTACGGTATAAAACACTTATTAATTGGGAAAAAACCAATAAGGAGTTTGTTACTGCTTTGATAGAATTGAAAATCACCCCTCAGCGTGGTGAAGGGTTTGACAAGGTGGCAGAGCGTATTTACAATTTTCCACAGGTCAAGTCGCTTTATCTCATGTCAGGTGGCTTTGATTTAACGGTCATCGTGGAGGGAAGAACGATGAAAGAGGTTGCTTTATTTGTTGCGGAAAAACTAGCACCTATGGACTCCGTGGTAAGCACTGCGACGCATTTTGTACTCAAAAAGTACAAGGACGAAGGCATTATTTTTGAGGAAAAGGAAAAGGATGACAGGCAGGTGATTACGCTTTGAGTCCATTTAACATCGAGGCGCAAATATCCAAAACCGTGAAGGAGTTGCCGCCCTCTGGTATACGCAAATTTTTTGACATTGTATCAGAAATGAAGGATGCAATTTCCTTAGGGGTGGGAGAGCCTGATTTCGTGACCCCTTGGAATGTGCGTGAAGCGGGTATTTATTCGCTAGAAAAAGGACAAACCTATTACACGTCCAATTCTGGTTTGAAAGAGCTTCGTCAAGAAATTACCTATTATTTAAAACGAAAATATGGGATAAGCTATGACCCCTATGAACAAGTGGTTGTCACGGTGGGTGGTAGCGAGGCAATTGATTTGATGATACGTTCGATTATCTCAAATGGGGACGAGGTGCTCATTCCAGAGCCAAGCTTTGTGTGCTACAAGCCATGCACCGTGTTGGCAGGCGGGGTTCCTGTGCCAATTGTGACACGTGCGGAGGATGATTTTCGCCTAACAGCACAGCAGTTGAGAGAAAAAATCACCGCTAAAACCAAGCTTTTAATATTGCCCTTTCCAAACAATCCAACAGGGGCGATTATGTCCCGTGCCGATTTGGAAAGCATTGCAGAGGTGCTTAGAGGCACAAACATCATGGTGTTATCGGATGAAATCTATGGTGAATTGACCTACGAAGGCGAGCATACACCCTTTTCAGCCATTCCCGATATGTATGAACGTACAGTAATCGTCAACGGTTTTTCCAAGGCGTATGCAATGACGGGCTGGCGACTAGGTTACGCAGTAGGCCCTAAGCCAATTATTGCGGCAATGACAAAAATTCATCAATATGCCATTATGTGTGCGCCAACCACCAGCCAATATGCGGCGATTGAGGCACTAAAAAATTGCGATGAAGACATCATCCACATGACAAAGGAATACAATTATCGTCGCCGTGTGTTGGTGGAAGGTTTTCGCAAGATGGGACTGGATTGCTATGAGCCACGGGGTGCTTTTTATGTGTTCCCAAGCATACAAAAGACAGGCATGACAAGTGAGGCATTTTGTCGTCGCTTATTAGAGGAAGAAAAAGTAGCGGTTGTACCCGGCACTGCCTTTGGCGAAAGTGGCGAGGGTTTTGTGCGCTGTTCTTATGCTTACTCTATCCAGAATATTAATGAAGCGGTAAAACGTATGACAAGGTTTGTTCGAAAATACATATAAACTAGTTGAGGTGTAATAATGATAGACAAAGACAATCGGTGGACGCAAGGCTTATACTGGTTTGTATTGGCAGTTGCAATTATATTTGTGTACAAGACCTTTGATAATTTTGTCGGGGTTATTCATTTTGGTCAAAAGCTATTGGGCATTTTATCGCCTTTTTTGATCGCTTTCGTCATTGCTTATCTTTTAAACCCCGCTGTTTCGAAATTAGAAAAGGTGTTTGGGCAAATGACGCAGGCGAAAACAAAAAAATATGATAGGATGTCTAGTATCCTTGTGGTGTATGTCATTTTGATTTCGGTCATTGTGCTGGGTGTCATGTACCTATCCCCTAAAATTGGCACTAGTATCGCTGATTTAATAAGGCTTTTGCCAGATTATATCAAGGAAGGGAACGCCTTTTTGCGCGAGCTAGTCATCCGCTATCCATTTTTACGCAGCATGATCAATGTGGATGAAATAGCCAATAACTTCACCGCAGAGAACCTATTAACACGCTATGGCTGGGCAAACATGTGGCAGACCATACAAGGCGTATGGGGTGCGACCACTTATTTGTTAACCATTTTTTTAGGCATCATTATATCGATTTATCTTTTGATTGAAAAGGATGACCTGCAAAAGCAAATTCAAAGCGTGTTGAAAGCAATGTTCAAGCCATTTATCGTATGTAAAATTAATTTATACGCAAGGCGTGTTGATAAAATATTCATGCAGTTCTTTCTAGGTAAGATTATCGTTGCGATTATCATTGGCATTTTGTGCTTTATTGGGTTTATGCTTATTCAAGTAAAATATGCATTGCTTTTAAGTGTTATTATTGCTGTGACAAACCTTATTCCTTATTTTGGAGCTTTTATCGGGGGAGTACCAGTGGTGCTCATTACACTTTTTGATGAACCCTACAAGGCGTTGTGGGTGGCGATATTCATTACAGTATTACAGCAGTTTGATGGCAGTGTAATTGGGCCTAAAATCATTGGTGACTCGGTGGGACTAAGCCCATTTTGGGCGGTATTTGCCATTTTAGTGGGCGGTGGATTTTTTGGGTTCATGGGCATGCTGGTTGGTGTGCCTGTGGTAGCAGTGGTTCGCATTATACTGATTGATTTAATTGAAATGCGCATGGAAAAGAGTCAAAATGAGGGGGAAGAGGCATGTTTACAGTCTCGCTAGTGAAATGTGACAGCTATGAAGCTGAAGCAATGCAAACACTCACACAAAAGCTCATGATGCAATTAGGGGGTATGGACAAATACATCAAGCCGGGCATGAAGGTGTTAATAAAGCCTAATTTGCTCATGAAAAAAACACCAGATGAAGCGGTAACGACCCATCCTGCACTGGTGGAGGCGGTGGTTCGCTTGGTGCAGCAAGCAGGTGGCGAGGTCACCCTTGCAGACAGTCCAGGTGGCCCATACAATGAAAAAATACTGAAGTCATTATATGCAGCAACAGGTTTAGAAGCCGTCGCTCAAAAAACAGGGGCTAAGCTCAATTACGATGTGACCTTTAAAGAGGTGCCTTTTGCCGAGGGCAAAGTGACAAAATCCTTTCCTGTCATCACCCCTGTGTTGCAAGCGGATTTTGTCATTACGTTGGCTAAGCTCAAAACACATGGTATGACCACATTCACAGGCTGTGTGAAGAATTTGTTTGGGGTAATCCCCGGTACATACAAAGCAGAATACCATTTTCGCATGAAAGAAATGGCTGATTTTTGTGGCATGCTCGTGGATTTATGTGAATATGTCAAGCCAGGCTTGGCGATTATGGACGGCGTGATGGGCATGGAGGGTGCAGGGCCATCCGCAGGCACACCACGCAAAGTGGGCGTTTTGCTTGCAAGTGAAAACCCGCATGCACTTGACTTGGTGGCGACTGCTATCATTGGCTTAAAACCTGATCGTGTCAAGACACTTGCGAACGCCGTGGAAAGAAAGCTTTGCGTGCAAAGCGTAGAGGATGTCACGATTGTTGGCGAACCATGGAATAGCTTTTATATCGATAATTTTAAAATCCCCGATACATTTGGCGCAAAATTTGCAAAGTTCATCCCAGAATTCATGCAACGTGGCTTGTTCAATTCCGTGAGTCCAAAGCCTGTGTTTATAGACGATATGTGTGTGCGTTGTGGTGATTGTGCAAGACTTTGTCCGCCTAAGGCAATCTCAATGGCTGGAAAGCTTCCGAAAATTGACTTTGACAAATGCATCAAATGCTTTTGCTGCCAAGAGCTTTGCCCTAAAAAGGCCATAGAAATTAAACGACCCGCATGGTTGAAATGGCTACTTAAACTATAGGAGAAACATATGAATTTAAATATTGTGTTGGTTGAACCAGAAATACCACAAAATACAGGCAATATATCACGCACCTGTGCCGCAACAGGCATTAAGCTACATTTGGTCAGACCGTTAGGCTTTGAGATTGACGACAAAAAGCTCAAGCGTGCAGGGCTTGATTATTGGCATTTACTGGATATTACGTATTATGATTGTATAGAGGACTTATTTGCAAAGCACCCAGAGGGACAGTTTTATTTTGCGACCACCAAAGCTCCGTACCGTCATTCCGATGTGACATACCCTGACAACACCTTTTTGGTATTTGGCAAGGAAACCAAGGGCTTGCCTGAGGAGCTTTTGGCAGGACGTAAGGCGCAATGCATTAGAATTCCCATGATGGAAGGGGCGAGGTCGCTCAATTTATCCAATTCAGTGGCTGTTGTGGCGTATGAGGTGCTCAGGCAAAACGATTATGAAAGCTTGCAAGCAAAAGGACAATTAACACATTGTACATGGGCAGAGGAAGGGGTGGAGCGTGATGGCTAGCATTAAGCTTATCACAGACAGTACATCGGATATTATGAAGGCAGTGGCAGAGCAATGGGGTATTCGCGTGTTGCCGCTTACGGTGCATTTCGGCGATAAATCGTATGCAGATGGCGTGGAGTTAGCTTCGACAGACTTTTTTGACATGCTCAAGCAATCAGACGTCTTTCCAACCACCTCACAGATATCGCCTGCCGCATTCGAGCAAGCCTTTCGTGAGGAATTACACACACATGATACGCTCATAGTGGTCACCCTTTCAAGCAAGGGAAGCGGCACTTACCAATCCGCATGCATTGCGAAGGAGATGGTTTTGGAGGATACACCGGAAGCGGACATTGTGCTTATTGATAGCCTTTCCTTTTGCAGTGGCTATGGCATGATTGTTGTGGAAGCGGCGAAAATGCTACAGGATGGGCGTACAAAGCAAGAAATTATTGATCACATAACGAACAGCTGTGCAAACCTTGAAATTTATATATTGGCAGATACGTTAGAATATTTGAAAAAAGGCGGCAGAGTGTCCAACATTGCGGCGTTAATTGGTGGTATGCTCAACATTCGTCCCATTTTAACGGTGCGTGATGGCATGGTCGCATCAAAAGGGAAATTAAGGGGCAATAA
>JACMMQ010000141.1 GCA_014378955.1 Clostridia bacterium | reverse complement strand
TCTTTGGTGCGTACCACCAAAGCACTAACAGCGCTACTGTCGTCTATGATGGCACTGACCTTTGCGTAATTTAGCCCGATATCGTATATGCTCCCCACCAAGCCCTGGTGATTAATTACAGCACAGTCCTTTGTTAAGCCATCGTTCGTGCCCTTGTCAATGGTAAATTTCTGAAACCAGTTGCTCGCATCCTTTGCAATGACATTTGCGCCTACCAATTCAAACTGTGCATTGGTTCTTTTGAAGTCTAGCATTTGCCGTAGCCGTTTATTCTCGACATCCATTTGCTTGAGTGCAAAATTCTCATTTCGCAGGGCTGACAGCTCAATTTCATACGCTTCATTTTGCTGTCGTATTTTTTGATTATCAGAAAAATATAAGAAGGTGTTGCGAACGCCTGACTTCACCCCCGTTGTTGCCTGTTGCATCGGCGTAACGATAAAGCCTAAGGTATTTTCTATAAAATTCGCCTGTTGGCGGTTAGTCGCTGAGGCAATCATCAATGCAACGAGCACCAGTGCGATAACCAAAAACACAACATAATGTTTTTTCCCAAAAAAATCTGACATATTGTTCTAACCCCTACTCTACTTCATTCGTTTGGTGGACTGCAAAACCTTCCTTAATGTGTGAATTTCATCTAAGGCACGCCCTGTCCCCTTCGCAACGCAGTCAAGCGGTTCATCTGCCACCAAAACCTTGATACCTGTCTCACGCTCTATGAGTTTGTCTAAGCCTCGCAGCATTGCCCCTCCGCCTGTGAGCATAATGCCCCGATCCATGATATCAGCTGCCAGCTCTGGCGGTGTCTTTTCTAACGTTACTTTGATGGTTTCTACAATTGCATTCACTGGTTCCTTGAGTGCTTCTCGAATTTCATTGGAGGTAAGCGTTAAGGTTCTTGGCAATCCCTGTAATAAATCACGTCCACGGATTTCAATCGTTAACTCTTGCTCTAAAACATAGGCTGAACCAATTTGCATTTTTATCACTTCTGCCGTACGTTCACCGATTGCCAAATTGTACGTTTTTTTAATATAATTGGTGATTTGTTCATCCATCTTATCGCCTGCAACACGCAGGGATTTACTGTTTACAATACCACCCATTGAAATAACAGCTACCTCACTCGTACCGCCACCGATATCCACCACCATGCTCCCTGTTGGCTCATCAACAGGCAAGCCTGCACCAATCGCCGCTGCCATCGGTTCTTCTATCAAATATACTTCCTTAGCGCCGCCTTGGCGTGCCGCTTCCTCTACTGCTCGTTTTTCAACCTCAGTTACACCAGAGGGCACACAAATCACGACACGCGGTCGAGAAAAGCCACGATTGTTGCACGCCTTGCTGATAAAATATTTGAGCATGCTTTGGGTAACAGTAAAATCCGCAATGACCCCATCACGCATCGGGCGTACTGCCACAATTGTGCCAGGCGTTCTACCAATCATTTCCTTCGCCGCATTACCGACAGCCTTCACTTCACCTGTGGGTGTATGCACCGCTACCACCGAGGGCTCACGCACAACAATCCCTTTATTCTTCACATGCACCAATGTATTTGCAGTCCCTAAATCTATGCCAATTTCCTTGGTGAAAATACCCATGATTTTCCTCCGAATTTTCTTTCGTTTGTTATAAAACTGAATAATTAAAATGCTCTTTTAAAACACATGCGAGTTTTTGCATGGGTAAGCCCATCACATTGAAAAAATCGCCATTAATGCGTTCGACCAGTAGCATGCCAAGCCCTTGCACGCCATATGCACCAGCCTTGTCCATCGGTTCTCCAGAACGAATGTATGCCCATATTTCATCATGCGTAAGCGTTCGGAAGGTCACATCTGTTTGTTCAAATGAAGCGACCTCAACATTGCCTTGCACACACGCAAACCCTGTGTAAACAGTGTGCGAACGTCCGCTCAAGCTTGATAACATGGCAAACGCATCGTTTTCGTCCACTGGCTTGCCTAACACAAGTCCATCTAAAACTACCACAGTATCAGCGGCAATAACGATTTTTTCTTGCGCAACACGTGCTACTACATCCATGGCTTTTTGTAACGCCAACGCTTGTACTAAATCGCACGGCGACAGACGTTCATCCATTACTTCTTCTACCGTGCTTGGAATAACCTCAAAACAAAGTCCCACACGCGCCAATATTTCAAGGCGGCGTGGCGACTGAGATGCCAATACAAATTCCATCGTTGTATTTCCTTCCTATTGTTTACCAATTTAACCAATTTCATGCAAAAAAACTACAAAAATCGCTTATACACCACGATTGCAATCACAACGCCAATAATGGACGAAATGCTGATGTCAAGCACAAAGCCCACCGACAGCTTGAGCACTTGTAGGTCAAGCACAAAAGGCGTGGCAGGATTGATGCCGAATTGTTTGCCATAGGTTAAAAAGCCTAAGTACGGCGTATTGCCAAACAAGCTGCCCAAGGCTCCGCCAAGCACTACACCGATGCATATAAATATTAAAAATAGCCATGCGTTGCTTATCTTTTTCAAAGGTATCACTTCACAATCCGATTGAATTCAATACTTCTCTATTATAACGTATTTCTAATTTATTTCAATGTTTATTACTAATTTTTTCCTGTTGAGCCAAATCCGCCAGTTCCTCGTTCGGTTTCGTCCAGTTGTTCTACCTGCACAAAATTCGCCACATACACTGGCATGATAAGCAATTGCGCAATACGGTCGTTAGGCGTTATGGTGTATGGCTGATCCCCTAGGTTAATCAGTCCGCAGCATATTTCGCCTGTATAGTCGCTATCAATCACCCCAACACCGTTTGACATGGTAATGCCGTGTTTGATTCCCAGTCCACTGCGGGCAAATACCAAGCCCACAGTTTCGTTGGATGGCAACCCAATTGCAATGCCTGTGGGGATGATTACCTTTTGCTGTGGGTTCAAGGTGATAGGTGTATCGATACATGCCGTTAAATCAACCCCTGCCGAGCCTTGTGTTGCATATTGTGGGGGCTTAACGTGTGGTGATAAATATTTGATTTTAACCGCTAATGCATTCAAATTATTCCACTCCCTTAAAATAATGTCCCCGTGTAAAATCCTTGATACTGGCTTGTTGCATGACGTTGTGCTTGATAGCCTTCTCATACGACGCAAATAACGCTAAGCACTGTACAGGACTTTCAATTGTAAAGCATAATCGCACAACATCTACCCCTGCTAAAATGATATCAACCGCTTTGTCCGCCATATAAAGCGGTGTGCTATTGAATAGCTCTGTGCGACATGTCGTGTTGTCAGTTTTTATCGGAAATGCCGCACCCATGCGATCTTTTAAATAAAGCTGCTGTTTTTGGCACTTGCCCTCACATTTTTCTAGTGCTACCCCCACTGGACAATTTTCCATGATCATGAGCGGTAAATAGCCATAGCCTATCATCTCTTGTTCACTACTCACCACACCACCTATTTGCTTGAGTGTCAGTTCTGGGGATAGCGTTACACCCGTAAGCCCTAACTGCGTCAAGCAACGTGCGCTTTCATTATTCATCACATTCAGCCCACTATCGCCAATCAAGGTAAAAGCTTCGTCAAACAAGCCGATTTGTCCGATATTGCTTATTAGTAGAGTTGTGACTGATAATTGTATAAAAGCGTGTAAGCACTTTTTTATATTTTGCAATTCGCATTGTTTAATGATGCGTGGCACTTGAACCGCTATAATGGTTCCTTTCGCCTGAAAGTGATGTAAAATATTCTCCCAACCCTCATAAGCGTCAAGTGGTACATAAAGTCGGGCAATCGCACAGTCCAACAATGCGTTCGCTTGCTCTTTATTGTGCACAGATACGCTTATTTGTGGGGTTTTGGATTTTTTGTTAGCCATTTTCTTAGGTTGGTTTGCTTTATACGCTACCGTTCTTGACGTACGAGCGTCTGACAATTGCGTAAGCAAGTCACGACGCAACCCGTTGATTTCGCTCACTGGCACATATACGCCGTCGTCCACCAGCACCGCTAAATCTGACCATGTGTAGGGCGTACCCCCTAATTTGTCCAACTGTTTTTGAATGTCCTCTTGGGTGGTTGCACGATTCAATGCGGTTTGAACGCTTGTTTCGCCTGTGCCCTGTACAACATTTCCATCCATATCATATATCGTCATGTATAATTTTTGTGCAAGCTTTATTTGTATTTGACCGCTAATGGGAATTTTTCTGATGCTTACGCCTTCTTTAAAATCATCCGCTAACACGTGCATCAATTGTGCATCAAATATGCGGTATATATCGCACGGCATTGTGATGGCTTGTGGTAATGTAAGCGAAACGGTTTGCCCTTTCTGATAATCCTGCCTGATTGGGCACTCAACTTCATTTGTAGGGGTGCGAAAGGATAAAACATCACTGCTGTGTAAATCGGTTGTTGTAACCCATTGAACACCTTTCCCCGTGGCTTGCTTGACTTGCCCAAGTAATACACCATGATTACCAGGCTTGTTCACGCTCATCATGCCAGCATCTTTGTGTCCAGTGAGATACCCAGCCGTAAACCCCTCACGGTTAAACACTGCCTCAAGTAGTGCACGTTGTGCCTCGTCAGGCTTTGTATGTTGGTCTAAGCAAGCGCGATACACCCTTGTCACGGCGGCAACATATTCCGCTCGCTTCATACGTCCTTCAAGCTTGAGGGAATGCACCCCTGCTTTTTTCAGCCCATTCAAATGATCAGCAGACATCAAGTCCTTTGGGCTTAAGTAATATTTCTTAGGCGAAAGCACTTTGCCATCATGCGTACTAATTTCATACGGCAATCGGCACGGTTGGGCACATTGTCCACGGTTACCACTGCGACCGCCAATCATGCTTGAAAATAAGCACTGCCCTGAATAACACACACACAGCGCACCATGCCCAAAAACCTCTATCTCCATCTTG
>JACMMQ010000140.1 GCA_014378955.1 Clostridia bacterium | reverse complement strand
GGAGATGTTTTAAATGACAAACCAAACTGCAAACAACTACGAAAAGTATGTACCTATTCAACCTATTGCTATAACAGACAGAAAATGGCCAACCAAAACCCTTACAAAAGCGCCCCTATGGTGCAGTGTTGATTTGCGTGACGGCAATCAAGCACTTGTCATTCCTATGAATTTACAAGAAAAGCTTGATATGTTCAAGCTTTTGGTGGACATTGGCTTTAAGGAAATCGAAATTGGCTTTCCCTCTGCATCCGACACGGAATATAAAATTCTACGTACGCTAATTGAGCAAAACCACATCCCCGATGATGTGACCGTGCAGGTTTTGGTGCAAGCACGTAAGCACTTGATTGAAAAGACATTTGAATCGGTCAAGGGTGCTAAAAATGCCATAATCCATTTTTACAATTCCACCTCTACCCTACAGCGCAAAGTGGTGTTTAAAAAGGACATGCAAGGCATCATCGACATTGCGGTTGAAGGGGCAAAGCTTATCCGCACGCTTGCCGACCAAGCCATCAAGGACGGCACAAACATTCGCTTTGAATATTCGCCCGAAAGCTTCACAGGCACAGAAATTGACTTTGCTATTGAAATTTGCGCCAAGGTCATGGCTGAAATCGGCGCAACGCCTGACAACAAAATCATTTTAAACCTACCTGCAACGGTGGAAATGTCCTCCCCCAATATTTACGCTGACCAAATTGAGTATTTCTGCAAAAATTTACCCAATCGTCATTGTGCGATTATCAGCATTCATCCGCACAATGACCGTGGTACCGCCGTGGCAGCCGCAGAACTTGCTATGCTTGCAGGTGCTGAGCGTGTGGAGGGTACACTTTTTGGCAATGGCGAACGCACTGGCAATGTAGATTTATTGACCATTGCTTTAAACATGTTTACGCAAGCCATTGACCCCAAATTGAACTTACACGATATGAATCGCATCAAGGGCATTTATGAACATTGCACCAAAATGGTGGTGCATGAACGTCATCCGTACGCTGGTGAATTGGTATTTACCGCTTTTTCAGGCTCACATCAAGATGCCATTAGCAAGGGCTTTGATTACATGAAGGACAGTAAATCCACGCTTTGGGAAGTGCCTTATTTACCCATCGATCCTTCTGATTTAGGACGAGAGTACGAGCCTATCATTCGCATCAACAGCCAATCTGGCAAGGGCGGCGCAGCTTTTGTATTACAGACCTATTTTGGATATCAGCTACCAAAGGGCATGCACCCCGAGTTTGGCAATTTTGTCAAAACCGTTTCTGACCAAAAGGGCGATGAATTGAGTAAGGAAGAAATTTTCGATATTTTCGAGCAACAATATGTATATGCCAATGCACCTTATGCGTTAAAGAAACATAAAATATTTGAAGAAACCGCTGATAGCGATGAAAATATTGTACACTTCGAGGGTGTTGTATCGGTCGATGGTGTTGACCAAAATGTTCATGGCACAGGGAATGGACCAATTGATGCATTTTTCCATGCGATTAGTGGCATTGGCGTGAAGGATTACAGTTTTGTTTCGTATGACGAGCATGCACTGTCCTCTGGCTCTGATTCCAAGGCGATTGCGTACATTAAGCTTCAAACGCCACAGGGTGGTAATGTGTTTGGCGTGGGTGTTTCAGCGAATATTAATATCGCTTCCATACGTGGAATATTGAGTGCAATTAATCGCTCACTTAAAAATGAATAACGAACTATGTGGGCGCTGCCCACGCCCGCCCCTT
>JACMMQ010000019.1 GCA_014378955.1 Clostridia bacterium | reverse complement strand
GTAGGCCCTAAGCAAAAATCACGGTCATGACGGTCTTTTAATCGGAACATCTCAGGGCCAAAAACATCCCATCTACCCGATTGTTGATAAAACTCCGCTGGTAAAAGTGCAGACATGATAAGCTCTTGTGCGCCTGCTTTATCCATTTCCTCACGTACGATTTGCTCAACCTTTCGGATTGAACGATAGCCTAACGGTAAATATGAGTATACACCAGCCGCTAAATTGCGCATCAAGCCAGCTCTAAGCATAAGCTGATGGCTAACGATTTCAGCCTCGGCAGGAACTTCACGAAGTGTTGCATTAAACATTTTAGAAACTTTCATTTTATCCATCCTTCCAAAAAGGGAATTTTATAATTTTACAATACAGACCGCATGCGCAGCGATGCCCTCACCCGTGCCTGTAAAGCCTAAACCTTCTGTCGTAGTTGCTTTCACATTGATTGCATCAATGGGGATGTTTAAAACCTTTGCAATGTTTTCGCACATTTTTGGGATGTAAGGCGCCAATTTCGGTTGCTGTGCGATGATGGTTGCATCAATATTGCCTATTTTATAGCCATTACTTTCTAATAGCGTTTGTACATGCGTTAAAAGTTTGATGCTTGAAATACCTTTGTATTGATCATCCGTATCAGGAAAATGCTTGCCGATATCACCCAATGCAACAGCACCTAACAACGCATCCATGATCGCATGTATTAAAACATCCGCATCCGAATGCCCAAGCAAGCCTTTTTCATAAGGGATTTCAACACCCCCTAAAATCAACTTGCGATTTTCAACCAATTTATGTACATCAAAGCCATGTCCAATTCTCAACTAAGCTCATCCCTCTCTGTTAAGAATGCCTCTGCTGCAATCAAATCCTCTGGGGTTGTTATTTTAATATTGCAATATGAGCCTTTCACCATTTTTACCGGTTTACCTAGCTTTTCTACTAACATGCAATCATCGGTCGCTTCAATTTTATTGACCAGTGCATTTTCATACGCCTCTCGTAACAAGTCGGTGTCAAATGCTTGCGGTGTAAATACCGTCCACAATTGGCTACGATCCATTGTGCCTACAATAAAGTAGTCTCCATCAACCATTTTAATGGTATCCTTCACCCTTGCGCCAATCGCTGCTGCACCGAACTCACATGCCGCTGCAATCACACGAGACACCTCGTTTGATGTGACAAGCGGTCGAGCACCATCATGCACTAAAACTATTTTACACTGTTTAATAACCTCTTGCAATCCTCTTTCGACTGATTGCTGTCTTTCTTCACCACCCGTTACAATGATGGTAACTTTTTCAATGTTATATTCTTTTACCAGATCTTGACAAGCAATCATATCGTTCTGTGCTGTAACTAAAATAATTTCATCCACCTCAGTATTTTGTTCAAATACCAAAAGTGCGTGCGCCAAAATAGGCTTATCTCCAAGTTCTACAAGCACTTTATTTTGCGGTGAACCCATTCTTGTGCCCTTGCCCCCTGCCACAACGATGGTTGTAACATACGGCTGAGTGTCACCAAAATTTTTTACAAATAACTTTTTAAGCCACCCAAACATATCATCTCTCCTTCAACTGCAATGGGGAACGAAGTGGGCGCTGCCCACGCCCGCCCCTTTTTGAAAAAAGGGGACAAAAACTTTAGTTGGGGATTTTATAACAAAGTTTTAATCAATTTTTTTCAAAAAATTGCAGGGTCAAGGGACAGCGTTCCTTGGCGTTGTCCGCAGACAACGAAATCCAAACACTCAAAGAGTATTTTTCTTTGTTACTTTCTTTTTGCGATAGAAAAAGAAAGTAAGGTTTTCATCAGTGCCAAAAGTTGAAATTTTTTATAACATAACAAAAGTTAATAATTCCTTTACGTGAAGAAAGGAACGGAAGACCGTTCCTAAGTGTTACTCTTCTATGTTTATTAAACCATCGAGCATCTCTTCTAAGACGCAAGGCTCTTGGTTTTTTGCTAATAAAAGCTCACTCAAGAAAATCTGCTTTGCGTTATTGAGCATTTTACGCTCGCCTGTGGACAATCCCTTTTCCCGGTCTCTAAGCATCAAATTCTTGACGACAATTGCAACTTCCTCAATATCGCCACTTTTAATCTTTATCATATTTTCTCGATAGCGCTTGTTCCAATTGGCTGTCGTGGACGTCGTGATGGTTTTGAAATAATGAATAACATTTTCAGCGGCATCAGCATCTATGATAGCACGAATGCCAATGTCTGCAACGTTTGAAAGTGGAATCATAACCTTCATTTCACCAATCGGCATCTTCATCACGTAATATTGCTGGCGTGTTCCGAGTATTTCCTTCTCTTCAATTGACTCAATGACCCCTGCACCATGCATCGGATAGACAATTTTATCCCCGATTTTGAACATGAATAAATGCCTCCTGAAAAATAACGGCTTAGTGTCATTATTTTCGCTCATATTTTATTTCATTATACCACAAACTACTAAAAAAGTCAAAATTATTATGTAATATATTTGAAATAAAAGTCCCTGCACAATGTGCAGGGACTTTTATTTCAAATATACTTATTCTTTTGCTTGTGTAACTTCTTCTTTTGGCTGTTCTTCCACTACTTCTTCAGACTCATCTTCTTCGTAGTATTCTTCATCATCATCTTCACATAGGCATTCGTCTTGGTTCAAGGTTGCGTTTAATTCTCTTAATGCATCTGGAATTTCGTTTAATTTGAAATACCAAATCACTAAAGGTCTTATCGCCAACGCTACAATTATAACAATAATTGCAATAACCAAGGTTTGTACGACTGATTGCAAAGCAGAAAACTGTAATTGCAACCATATTTGTGACCAGATATCATTAGGCATGTGTTTTTCCTCCATGTTCATTTTTATTTCAGGCGACAAAAATGTCGCGTACTGACAGGTATTTTATACGCTCTATACTAAAATCGTACGTTCTACACCAGCCTCTTCTAAAAGGCGCAAGGACAATTCATCTGGATATTCGCCACGGTAAACAATACGTCTAATACCAGCGTTAATCACCATTTTTGCACACAACACACATGGTTGATGGGTACAATAAAGCGTACCACCGCCAATGCTTATCCCCGATGTTGCGGCTTGCACAATTGCATTTTGCTCCGCATGAATGGCACGGCAGAGCTCGTGTCTTTGTCCTGACGGTATGCCCATTTGCTCACGCATACAGCCTATGTCAACGCAATGCTGACAGCCTGCTGGCGCACCGTTATACCCAGTTGCTAAAATCAGACGATCTCTTACGATCAATGCCCCGACTTGGCGTCTCAAGCATGTCGATCGTGTTTTAATGAGTTCAACCAATTCCATGAAATATTCATCCCAAGATGGCCTCAAAATAATCACTCCTTATAAAAAACTTGTAAATTCTTATTTCGTGCCAAACATACGGTCGCCTGCATCTCCCAGACCTGGAATGATGTAGCCGTGTTCATTCGTTTTTTCATCCACCGCACCACATAATATTTCAACATCGGGATGCGCCGTTTGAACCTTTAGAATACCCTCAGGCGCTGCTAAAATACACATGAGTTTTATGTTCTTTACGCCTTTGTTCTTGAGCAATTGTATGGATGCACTCGCAGAACCGCCCGTTGCTAACATAGGATCTAATACGATGATATCACGCTCATGCAAGTCCTCTGGTAGCTTACAATAGTATTCAACTGGCAACAAGGTATCTGGGTCACGAAACAAGCCGATATGCCCCACCTTTGCTGCTGGCAACAAAGAAAGCATGCCATCAACCATCCCTAAGCCTGCACGCAAAATGGGTACAAGTGCCAGTTTTTTGCCTGATATCACTTGCGCTCTTGCAGTGGCTACTGGGGTTTCTATTTCAACCTCTTTCAATGGTAAATCTCTCGTAGCCTCAAAGCCCATGAGCATGGATATTTCTTCAACCAATTCACGAAATTCCTTCATACTCGTGCTAATATCACGTAGCATCGATATTTTATGCACAATCAATGGGTGATCCATTACCTTTACATTGCTACCAAATTGTCGCATGTTAATGTCTCCTTTATATTTCTAATGCATGCATTTTGTCTACTCGTTTTTGATGTCTTTCGCCTTGAAACTTAGTGGCTAAAAATGTATTGACAATTTCCATGGCTAAGTCAACGCCTAACACACGTCCGCCCAGCGCAATGACATTTGCATTGTTGTGCTCTGCCGCCATCCGTGCTGAATAGCAATCACTTAATAGTGCACAGCGAATGCCGTTAACTTTATTTGCAGCCATTGATATGCCTATGCCTGTCCCACAGATCAATATGCCTTTATTGTCCTCATTTTCAAGCACGACCTGACACACTGCTTGTGCGACGTCTGGATAATCAACGGCGTGCACCTCAAAAATGCCAATATCGGTCACCTCGACCCCTTTTTCTAACAAAGCACTTTTCACATGCTCTTTTAACATATAACCGCCATGGTCAGCACCTAGAATAATCATTTGCGAACTCCTTTCAATATTGTATACAAAAAATGCGAATATGTCAAAGAAAAATTATACAAATTTTTCCTATTTAACATTTTTTAAATCCAATTCCCGTTCAGCTTGGGATTTCCTCAAATATTCTGGCACTAAAGCACTATAATTGAGCGTCTGATTGTTATTAAATCGCATAATTGCCAATGCTGCAACTGATGCTGCACGTTGCATACAAAGTGCAGGGGGTGCAAAAGAGGCAAGCTCGCCCAATTGCTGTTTGATTTGATCGCCAAACACTGGTACGCCATCCCCTAAAAAAATGGTTTTTTGATTGTGTTGTTTTATTTCAGCGATCACCTGTTCAATATCGACTGCACGACTAGGCGCTATCAATTCATAAGTAGCATCGTGCATGTGACAAACCGCATTATATGCCTGACCACGTCGAGCGTCCATAATAGGGCACACAAAGCCACTATATCCCACCATATTAAAAGCCAAGGCTTCTAGCGTCGGAACTGCTATGACGGGCTTTTGCGTTGCGTGTGCAAGTGCTTTGATGGTGGCAACGCCTATTCGTAGTCCTGTAAATGAACCTGGACCATTCGAAACGGCAAATGCATCCATATCAAAGCTATTGAGACCGCTGTCCTTCATAACAACCTCAATCATAGGCATCAACATTTGTGAATGTGTTTTATCTCGATGAATGGTGTATTCAGCAATCAGAAGTTGCTCATCCATAATTGCGACCGCAGCCACTTGACCTGATGTATCAATTGCTAATACTTTCAAACTAATTACTCTCCTTTAGCTGCAAACGTAACCCCTCAATGCGGTCGCTCATCCCATCAGGTGCAGACATTGTAATGATGCGTCCGTCAAGATTGCAAGTATCCTTTTGAAGGGTGATGGTAAATCGATTGCTGGGTAAAGCATCCAAGTGTTTGCTCGCCCATTCAATCAATATAATACCTCTCCGCTCAAAATATTCAAAAAATCCCATTTCAAACAGCTCATCGCTGTCCTCAATACGGTAAATATCAAAATGGTACACAGGCATGATGCCGTCATATTCGTTGACAATGGTAAAGGTGGGACTGGTAACATAATTCACCTTACCAAACGCGTTGACAATACCACGTGCAAAGGTGGTCTTCCCTGCTCCCAAATCACCCTCTAGGCATATGATGTCACCTGATTTCAGGTGCTTGCCAATGCTTTTGGCTAACCATACAGTTTGTTCAGCATCATTGGTATGCCAAGTTATGTTCGGTTGCATAAATCCTCCTAAAATAATCCACTGATCTTGCCATTTGCATCAATATCGATTTTTTCCGCTGACGGTACTTTTG